>PEVZ01000057.1:0-23460 GCA_002779665.1 Candidatus Roizmanbacteria bacterium CG06_land_8_20_14_3_00_34_14
ACAATTAATTATGAACTATCAAGGAGTCGTTCGATGACAATATATATGACCTAATGCGTGGAACGATGAATCGTTCCACTACTATTGTATTTTTGTTATACTTATTCCATTATTAATTACTAATAATAAATATGTATATTGCACTTGGCTTGAGCTTGATTGGAATATTAGCGGTTTATTTGGTGGCTCAATATAACGGTTTTGTTGTTCTAAAAACCCGCATTCAGGAAGCTCTTTCAGGAATTGATGTTCAATTAAAAAGGCGCGCTGACCTTATTCCAAATGTTGTAGAAACAGTAAAAGGTTACGCAAAACATGAAAAATCAGTCTTTGATGATGTGACACGTGCTCGAACCGCTCTGATGGGAGCACAATCTCCAAAAGAAAAAGCACAGGCAGATAGTATGCTCGGGGGAGCTTTGAAATCCTTATTTGCAGTGGCTGAAGCTTATCCTGATTTAAAAGCAAACACTAATTTTCAAGATTTGCAAAGACAGCTTGAAGACACTGAGGATAAAGTCGCTTATTCCCGTCAGTTCTATAATTCAAATGTTTTGGATTTTAATTCAAAAGTTCAGATGTTTCCATCAAATTTGATTGCTAACGCCTTTGCTTTCAAAGCCTTTGAATTCTTTGAAGCAACTGATGCAGAAAAACAAAGTGTCAAAGTAAAATTTGATTAATCAAATGACCGTCTATAATCAAATTTCCGAAAACAAAGTAAAGACATTTTTGATAATGTTTCTATTTGTCGTGATTTTTTCATCCTTCTTCTTTTTATTGGGAAAATATTTCGACTCTCCCTGGGGTTACTTTTTCTTAGGTTTTTTTATTTCTATCGCCTCCTCGGTTGGCAGTTATTTTTATAGTGATAAATTAGTGCTGATGACGACGGGCGCACAACCTGCCAACAAAAAACAGTTTTTTAATTTCTATACGGTAGCGGAAAATCTAAGCGTCGCCTCAGGACTGCCGATGCCGAAACTATTCGTAATCAATGATTCCTCGCCCAATGCCTTTGCGACTGGCCGTGACCCAAAACACGCAGTTATCTGCGCGACTACGGGACTTTTAGAAATTATGGATCGAACCGAATTGGAAGGGGTGATCGCCCACGAGATGAGCCACGTCAAAAATTATGATATTTTACTTGCCTCAATCGTCGCTGTTCTGGTTGGCACTTTAGCCTTAATCTCTGATTGGGTTATCAGGAGTATGTGGTGGAATAGGGGATCTGATGATAATAATCGGAATAATCTCAATCCTATTTTTATTGTTTTATTTATTATTGCCCTAATTTTAACCCCGATTATTGCTACCATAATTCAATTGGCAATTTCCCGGAGAAGAGAATATCTTGCCGATGCATCAGCGGTTTTATTGACTCGTTATCCCGAAGGCTTAGCTCGAGCTTTGGAAAAATTAAAAGATAACACACAACCATTAAGAAAGGCCACTTCATCGACCGCCCATTTATTTATCGATAATCCCTTTAAGAAAAAAAACACTTCCTGGTTTGTTAATTTATTCTCTACCCATCCTCCAATTGAGGAACGCATAAAGATATTAAAAAGCATGTGATAGAATGTATTTTATGAAGGAGGAAATTGTCTATGCTTTCATTGATAGTCAAAATCTAAATCTTGGAACAAGTAAAGATCTTTACAGAGGAAAAAAGCTTATTTATAAAGGATGGAAATTAGATTTTAATAAATTTAGACGATACCTAACCGATAAATTTAAGGTAAGAAAAGCCTTTTTATTTATTGGTTATATTAAAAAAATTGGAAGCTTTATAAATATTTAGAATCTTGTGGTTATAATTTAGTTTATAAACCAACAACAATCGATAATCAGGGAAAGCCCAAGGGAAATGTTGATACCAAGATAGTCTTTCATTCGGCAGTTATTGAATATAAAAGTTTCGATCAAGCTGTTTTTGTGGCTGGAGATGGAGATTATCTTTGTTTGTATGAATACCTTGTAGAAAAAAAGAGACTATTGAGAATAATTATTCCTAATTCAAAATCGGAGTCTTCTTTACTTAAAAAATTACAAGGTTATAAAACTTTTTTAATTTTTGATAGAAGTAAGGTGGAATTTAAACCATAAAAAAGCGGGAGGCGTTGCTCATAAACACGTAGCTTATGGTTCGTTTTCCCCCTTATGATTGAAAATATTATACCAAAAATTGTTAAGTATTTGTCAAGTATATGAATCTATATATTATTTTATTAGGCAAACTAATTATAAAAGTCAGTAGACTCTTTAATCTCGGTTCCGGCTCAACCTGGCCCGGGCATATTGCCCTAAAAATTAATAGTAAATTCATTGAACAGGTTATTAAAAAAAATAAAAATTTAAAAATCATTGTTATTGCCGGGACTAACGGCAAAACTACTTCAACCGCCCTAATTAAATTCCTTCTTACAAAATCAGGAAAAAAAGTATTTACTAATAGTGAGGGAGCTAATCTTCTAAATGGAGTAGCGTCGACCATAATCCGCAACGTAGGGATCAAAAATCTTTGTTCCCTACAATTAAATTTTGATTTTGCTATTTTTGAAAGCGATGAACTTAATCTTCCGTTATTACTTAACAAAATTAATCCTGATAAAATATTAATTCTAAATTTATTCCGCGACCAACTTGACCGCTACGGAGAAGTCAATACGATTGCCCTCAAATGGTTAGATTCGTTAAAAAAATTAACAAATAAAACTGAAGTTTTTATCAACGGCGACGACCCACAACTCTATTACATCGGTACAAAAATAACCCAAAAAGTTCACTACTTTGGAGTCGACAAAAAATTAATGAAATTAAAAGATATACCAAATGACGTTGATTCAATTTATTGCCCAGTCTGCCTCTCTCTTCTGAAATATAATCGGCTTTCCTATGCCCACCTTGGAGATTTCTATTGTCCCAATTGTCATTTCAAACGGTCCGGAGAATTGGTAAGTGATTTTTCTAACGCAAAAATTAGCTATCCGATGAATGGCCTATATAATGTATATAATACAAACGCAGTATTAATTTTACTGAAATCGTTGATTGGTAATCAGTTGAATCAGTGGCTTGCAGAATTTTCTCCCACCTTTGGTCGTCAAGAGGAAATTATCTATAAGGGCAGGAAAATTTTCATCCTTCTTTCAAAAAACCCGGCCGGTTTTAATCAATCAATTCAGACAGTCAGCGAAATGACGGATAACAAGAAAGCCAATTTTATGATCGTCCTGAATAATAGAATCCCCGATGGATTGGATGTCTCGTGGATTTGGGATGTGGATTTTAAACCGATTTTATCCGTCGCTGATAACGTTTTCATTTCCGGAGATCGCCTGTATGATCTCAATTTGAGACTGAAATACGAAGATATCAAAAATAAAATTCAACTTTTTGAAAATTTGACTAAAGCAATTGAAGCAATTATTAAAATAACTAAAGAGGGTGAGCGGATTTATATTCTGCCAACCTACTCGGCAATGTTGGAAGTGAGAAAAATATTATTGGGAAGAAGGTTATTATGAAATTTACATTTGAATTGGAGAATAAAAATAGACTACAATAAACTTGATTATGAATACAAACAAATCAGTCCAATTACTGCAGGATACTTTTGATATAAATGCAATTTATGCTCTAAAAATTGTTGGAATGGTTGACCCATTGAATCTATTAGAAGAAGCAAAAATATTAATTGAAGAAAAACCAAAACCTTTCGTTAAGTGGGTTGGGGGGAAAAGACAACTTCTTAAGCAATTCCGATTAATGAATCTTTACCCTCCTGAAAAATTTAATATAAAGACGGGGAGATATTTCGAACCATTCGTCGGTGGAGGAGCGGTTTTTTTTGATTTATTACCGGAAAAATCATTTCTATCAGACTTAAATTCAGACTTAATTAAAACATACAATGTGATAAAAAGTGATGTTGAAAAACTAATAAGTTTTCTTAAGGAATATGAATATGAAAAAGAATTTTTTTTGAAAGTTCGTTCTATGCAACCAAAAAATCTCCCCGATATTCACATAGCGTCACGTTTTATATATCTAAATAGAACCTGTTTTAATGGAATGTACAGAGTAAACAGTAAAGGAGAATTTAATGTTCCTTTTGGAAAATACTCAAATCCTCTCATTTGCGATGAGGTTAATCTACGACGAGTCTCAAAAGCTCTGCAAAATGTAGAAATAAACTGTCAGGACTATAAAATGATTATAAAAAAAGCAAGAAAGGGAGATTTTGTTTATTTTGATCCGCCATATTATCCAATAAACAAAACTTCATCATTTACGACTTATACTAAAGAAGCCTTTTTAGACAAGGAACAAATTGAGTTGAAAGATACTTACCTTGAATTACATAAAAAAGGTTGTTTTGTCATGCTATCCAATTCAAATACACCTTTTATAAATAAGATTTATAATGAATTAGTAAAATACGGAATAAAAATAAACGAAGTTTTGGCCGGCCGGGCTATAAATTCGAAGGGGGCAAAGAGAGGAAAAATTACTGAGGTTTTGGTAACAAATTATTAATATGCTGTCAAGTAAAAAATTAAGATCGCTCCAACCATATATTCGTATCATTGAGGCTAATAAAGGTAAAACTATTGGTAATATTTGTCAAAATATTTTTAATTATAATCATTCACATTTTAAAAAAGGGGCATCCGGTCTAATAATTGAGAACCTGCTTGGTCTTAAAAATAACAACTCACCTCTTGCTGATTTAAAAGACCTTAAAGTAGAAATAAAAGTTTTACCGTTAATGCTACACAATTTAAAAGTAAAAGAACCTACTCAAATAAAAATGATTAATTTTTTAGAAATTGCTAAAGAAACATGGGAAACATCAAAATTAAGAGATAAAATAGAAACAATTTTTTGGATTGTTTATGGAGTACCTCGCGATTCTAAAACAAAAAAAAATTTATCCCAAGATAACTACATATTATTAGATTGGTTTATTGACGTTCCAAATGATGAAAAACAATTTATTTTCAAAAAAGATTGGAGGCTGATTCAAAAATATATTGTGGAAGGAAAAGGTGATAAATTATCATGTTCTATGGGAGAGTATATTGAACCAAAAACAAAAGGTAAAAATAATAAAGATTTAACTTCAGCTCCTGATGGAACTGGTGGAATAATCCAAGTACGCAGGCGAGCTTTTTATTTCAAAAAAAATTATACAAATAATAATGTTGTGAAGGAAATCGATTTGTCTTTAATATGAAACTTCATCCAGATACTTTCGAAATAGAGTGCACCTCAGTTTGGGCTTTTCCTCATCGCGGTAATTGGGCAACTCATACTTCTGATTGGCGAGGTAACTGGGCACCAGAGGTAGTCCGCAATCTTATTCTTCGCTATTCAAAAGAGGGCGACCATTTGCTGGATTGTATGATTGGAGGAGGAACGACTGCCATTGAAGCAAAAATATTAAATCGTAATATTACCTGCATTGATATAAATGAGGAGGCTTTAGAAAGAACAAAAAAGTCACTCGGATTTACAGTAAATAATAAGGCTTGGCAACGAATAAAAAAATGTGATGCTATAGATATGGAATTTATAAAGGATAATGAAATTGATTTTATTCTCACACATCCACCATACGCGGACATTGTCAAATATAGTAATGGAAAAATACCTGAAGATCTCTCAAACATTCATGACCTTGATATTTTTGTTGATGAATTAGAAAAAGTCGCAAAAGAACTATACAGAGTTTTAAAACCTGGAAAATTTTGTTCTATTTTAATTGGTGACACAAGACGTAAGACAATGTATCAACCTTTAGCGTTTAGAGTTATGGAAAGGTTTATAAAAACCGGTTTTGTGTTAAAGGAAGATATTATAAAAAGACAGTTTAACTGTAAGGCGACCGGTTTTTGGGTGAAAAAATCAAAAGAATTAAATTTTTTACTAATTATGCACGAACATTTATTTGTTTTTCAGAAATTTTTATGAAACTTAATATCGGCTGGCTTTATCCGGATCTGATGAACACTTATGGAGATAGAGGAAATATTATTGCCTTAAGTTACCGGACAAAAAAGATGGGATTGGAGCCAATCATTAACAAAATATCAATAAATGAGTCACCCGATCTGATATCAAAGATGGACATTCTCTTTATGGGTGGAGCACAAGATACACAACAGGAAATCGTCAATAAAGACCTAAAAATCAAAGGTGGCCCTTTAAAAAATGCGATTAATGATGGAATTCCCGGTTTATATGTCTGCGGTGCTTACCAATTTTTAGGAAAATATTACAAAACCGCCGACGGAACAATGATTAAGGGAATAGGCATATTTGATATTTTCACCGAAAGCCCACCGGTAAACACGTCCCGTTGTATTGGAAATATAATTATTGAGTCTAAATTATTTCCGAAAATAAAATTTGTCGGTTTTGAAAATCACGGTGGCAGAACTTACCTTACTGACAAAAACTTAGCCTTTGCCCAGGTTATCAAAGGTTATGGCAATAACGGGCAAGACGGAACTGAAGGCTATTTATTTAAAAATAGTGTTGGAACTTATCTCCACGGTCCAATCCTCCCAAAGAATCCGGAGTTGACAGACTTTCTTATTCAAAAAGCAGTCGAGAGAAAGTATGGGAAAGATGTCAAATTGAAGACGATTGATAATAAGTGGGAAAAAAGAGCAAGAGAATTTGTCATTAATAAATTATAATTAAAAATTAATTACAAATTAAAAATGTATAATAAAATTATGGAAACAAACATATTAAAGGCATTCAATAATCTAACAAAAATTGAAAGTTTTAAACTGACAGAAATTTATTCTGGTAAAAATAGAATTAATAATGTTGGGAACGCACTTGAGTATTTTATTAGGGATATTTTTTGTTCAAGCATAGACACTATTAGTATCGATGTTAAAGATAAAATACATTCTGATTATCTTTCGTACTTGGGGAACCAAAATAACCCACCTGATTTTATTGTTAGAAATGGAGATGCGGTAGAAGTCAAAAAGATAGGAGAGTTAGTAGGAAGTATCGCTTTAAATAGTTCTTATCCAAAATCAAAATTACACAATGATGATGTTCGTATTCTTCAATCTTGTAGAGAATGTGATGGTGGAAATTGGATAGAAAAAGATATTATTTATGCAGTCGGTTCGGTTTCAAAATCAAAATTAAAAACTCTTTGGTTTGTATATGGAAATTGTTATGCAGCAGATCGAGAAGTATATGAAAAAACTTTCAAATGTATTTCTAAAAAAGTTCACGAAATTGATCATCTTGAATTTACAGTTAAAACAAATGAAATAGCGGGTGTAAGAAAAATTGATCCATTAGGGATTACTTATCTCAGAGTTAGAGGTATGTGGGGGATTGATACGCCTCACAAAGTCTTTGGTTCCTTAACAGAATTTAATCGACAATCAAATTTTTCAGCATATATATTAATGCTTGATAAAAAATATTACTCTTTTTCTAAAAAAGACAGAATTATCATTGAATCAAACTCAAGTATAAAAATAAAATCAGTCGAAATTAAATCACCTAACAATCCGGCTAATTATCTTAAAGCCAAGCTCATTTGTTTTATCAAATAATATGAAAGTTGCATCTCTTTTTTCTGGAGCAGGAGGTCTTGATTTAGGATTTAAAAAAGCCGGTTTTGATATCATTTGGGCAAATGAATTTGACTCCACTATTTGGGAAACATTTGAAAAAAATTTTCCTGAAACAAAATTAGACAAACGAAGTATCGTAAATGTTCCGACCTCTGATGTTCCCTTTGCTGACGGAATAATTGGAGGTCCTCCTTGTCAAAGTTGGAGTGAGGCTGGTGCTGGTCGAGGTATAAATGATTCACGCGGACAATTATTTTATGAATATATAAGAATATTGAGGTATAAGCAACCATCTTTCTTCTTAGCAGAAAATGTTTCAGGTATCCTACATCCTAAACATAAGGTTGCTTTTGAAAACATTTTGAAACAATTTGAAGATGTTGGTTATACTATTAGCTATAAATTACTTAATGCAAATGATTATGGCGTTCCACAAGATAGACTTCGTGTAATTATCGTTGGATATCATAAGAAAAAAGTTGGATTTTCTTTTGAATTTCCTAATCCATTACCTCATAAACCAATATTGAAAGGGGCGATATTTGATTTACGCATCGCAAAACAAGCAAAGGCTCTAAATAAAACAAATGGAAATGATTTAAAAATTCCTAATCACGAATATATGAATGGTGGTTTTTCATCTATATACATGTCCCGTAATCGTGTTCGCTCATGGAATGAACCGTCCTTTACAATTCAGGCTGGTGGACGTCATGCTCCCATTCATCCACAAGCACCGAAAATGAAATTTATAAGCCAAAATGTAAGAATTTTTGTCCCAGGTAAAGAATATTTATATCGTAGATTATCAGTGCGAGAATGTGCAAGAATACAAACATTTCCTGATGATTTTATATTTTACTATTCAGATGTTGCTGATGGATACAAAATGATTGGAAACGCAGTTCCTGTTACATTTTCTTATAATATAGCAAAAAAAATCGTCATTGATTTTTTGAAAATTTAAAATTTATTTTTATGTCCTTTGTCCATCTACACGTCCATACCGGTTATTCGCTTCTTGACGGAATGTGCCGTATCGATGATCTTCTTGATAAAGCAATTAAAGATAAGATGACGGCAATCGCCATCACCGACCACGGCGCCCTTTACGGCGCCTTTAAATTTTTCGTTAAAGCGCAGGAGAAGGGGATTAAGCCAATCATCGGTGTTGAAGTATATAAAGCAAAAAACTCCCGCTTAGATAAGAAGGCAGGCGTTGACCGGGATCAATATCATCTTGTTTTAATAGCCAAGAATTTGGCCGGTTATCAAAATCTTCTTAAAATCGTATCCGACGCTTATCTTGAAGGTTTTTATTATAAACCAAGAGTTGATTTTGAAACTTTAGAAAAATATCATGAAGGAATTATTGCTTTATCCGCCTGTATGGGTGGTGAAATTCCTTCCTTAATTTTGGAAAATCAAAATAAAGAAGCCGAAATAATTTTACAAAAATATTTGGATATTTTTAAGGATGACTTTTATTTAGAAATTCAAAGACATCCGGGAATTGAAAAATTAGATGAATTAAATAAGGAATTAATTAAGCTTTCAAGAAAGTTTGGCGTACCCCTTGTTGCCACTAACGACGTCCACTACATAGATAAAGAAGATGCCTATGCCCAAGAAGTCCTTTTATGTATCCAGACGCAACATACGATGGTGGAGAAAAACCGGCCAATGTCGATGATCGATACACCGGACTATTATTTCAAGTCAACGGCTGAAATGAAAGGCGCCTTTATTGATCTACCTGAGGCGATTGAAAATACGGTCAAAATTGCAGAAAAATGTAACGTCGAAATTCCAAATGGAAAATGGATTTTACCAAAATTTGATACTCCGGGAAATATGCCGGTTGCCGAATTTTTAAATAAAATGGTTGAGGATCGAAAGGGCAGAGTCTCAACCTACGACCAAGAAATGATTAATACCAGAATTAAATATGAATTAAATATTATCAATACCAAAGGTTACTCGACATATTTTTTGATTGTTCAGGATTTTGTCAACTGGGCAAAAAATCAGGGAATTGCAGTTGGTCCGGGTAGAGGTTCGGTCGCCGGATCACTCGTCGCCTACATTCTTGGAATTACCGATATTAATCCAATCGATCAGAATCTTCCATTTGAAAGATTTTTAAATCCGGATAGACCGACTCCTCCTGATATTGATATCGATTTTGCCGATACCCGCCGTGAAGAAGTCCTCAAATATGTCACTAATAAATACGGAGAAGACAAGGTAGGTCAGATTATCACTTTTGGGAAAATGGAGGCCAGGCTTTCCGTCCGCGATGTCACCCGCGCTCTTGGACTTTCCTACTCAACCGGCGATAGACTTGCCAAAATGATTCCCTTCGGAAAACAGGGATTTAATATGACGATTTCTCAGGCTCTTGAAGAATCAGCTCAGCTTAAATTTGCTTATCAAACTGAACCGGACACTAAAAAGGTTTTGGACGTCGCCCGTCGTATCGAGGGGCTACCGCGCCATTCATCAGTCCACGCCGCCGGAGTCGTCATTTCTGCCAAAAGCTTGGTCGAATATGTCCCGATTCAAAGAGATAACAAAGAAGGAAAAATAATTACTCAATACGATATGTACTGTATTGATTTAAACGCTGTGTCTAATCAAAAAGCCGTTGGACTACTTAAAGTAGACTTTTTAGGACTAAGAAATTTAACAATTATTGAAGAGGCCTTAAAATATGTTGAAATTAATTCAGGTGTCAAAATCGATATTCATCACGTTCCAACTGATGATAAAAAAACCTATGATTTAATTTCAAGAGGTGAGACAATCGGTGTCTTTCAACTTGAATCGGGCGGAATGAAACATTTAGCTAAGGAACTGAAACCAAATAAATTGTCAGATATTTCCGCAATGGTGGCGCTTTACAGGCCTGGCCCAATGGATCTTATCCCGGCCTTTTTGGAAGGAAAAGCCAATTCTAAAAAAATCAAATATCCTCACCCTGATCTTAAATCTGTCCTTGAAGAAACTTATGGAGTCTTAGTTTACCAGGAGCAAGTAATGGAAATTGCCCATAAATTAGCCGGTTTTTCAATGAGTGAGGCCGATAATCTTCGTATGGCGATGGGTAAAAAAAAGAAAGCTTTAATGGAAAAAGACAAAGTTAAATTTTTTAATGGTTGTGAAAAAAATGGCTACAAAACTTCAATCGTTGAGAAAATTTGGAATTTTATGGAGAAGTTTGCCGCTTATGGTTTCAATAAACCTCACTCGGCGTCATACGGATTAATAGCTTATTGGACGGCTTATATCAAAGCTAACTATCCGGTTGAATATATGACCGCTCTTTTAACAGCCGAGCTTCACGGAGTTGCCGGACCTCAACGGGAAATAAAAATGTCCCAGGCAATTGAAGAATGCCGAAGAATGGAAATAGAGGTTTTGCTTCCTGATATTAATAAATCAATCTATAGTTTTTCCATTGAAGGAAATAAAATTCGATTTGGCCTTTCTGCTTTAAAAAATGTCGGTTCGGCGGCCATCGACTCCATCATTGAAGAAAGAACTAAGAAAAAATTTAACGGTTTAAAAGATTTTTTGTCAAGAGTTGATCTTCGACGGGTTAATAAAAGGACGCTGGAAAGTCTGATTAAATCCGGAGCTTTTTCAAATTTTGGCAATAAAGCAACGATGATGTTTAATTTTCCTTTAATTGTGGCTGATATTCAACGAAATAAAACCAAGTCTGAAAAAGGACAATATGATCTTTTTGCCACTTCGGCCGAAGAAAAAATCACTGATAATTTTAAAGTTATTCCCGAATATGAAGAAGATATTTTGTTTACGATGGAGCGGGAAGTGATCGGTTTTTTAATCGGCAAAAATCCGATGGCAAAATATCAAGCCATTATTGATAAAAAAACAACTAAAAAAATCGGCGAGGTTACTATCGAGGACGCAGATAAACCAATTATTTTAGCGGGATTAATTAGCGGGAAAAAAATAGTTAAAACTAAAAAAAATAACGAGGAGATGGCTATTATCCAAATATTCGATGAAAGTGGAACGATTGAGGTGGTCGTCTTTCCAAAAAGTTATAAAATTTTAAAGGGTTTTTTAAATATAAATAAAATTATTATGTTAAAAGGTAAGGTTAACGACCGAGAGGGTCGAATCGGTATTATCCTCGAAAACGCCGTCGATTTGGAGAAAGTGAATCAGAATTAGCCATTGACGAAAATGTCCGCGCCTGTTAAAATGATAAGTAATTATTTTGAGATTGACAAACAAGGAAATTTAAAAAAAGCTCAACAGAATTTTGTTAAAAAACAAAAGGCTGAAAAGAATTTTTATTCGCAATATTTAAATATTAATGTAGGCTATACTCTTGTCACTCCAATATTATTTGGTGTGATTATAGGTTTAGCCTTAGATAATAAGTTAAATAAAAAACCGTTTTTTACGGTTATTTTTATTTTTATTGGAATGATAAGTAGTATTTATAATTTGTTTCGAATAATAAAAGATGCCAAAAATTAGTATTAAAGCTGAAATTATTTTTCACCTTTTTGGATTGGCTATCACTAACTCAATGATTGCATCGGCAATTGTTTTTCTTCTTACCGTCTTCATCGCAATCTACTTCAAACAACAATCGTCCAAAAACAGAAAAGGCAATTTTTATTATTTGATAAAGTTTTTCGTCAAAAGTATCTATGATTTATTTCATTCGGTCCTTGGAGAAAAGACTGATGTTTTTTTTCCAATTCTATTTGCTTTTTTCTTTTATATCCTGCTTGAAAACTGGTTTGGACTATTGCCAGGTGTTGGTAGTCTGCTAATTAAGGTTAAAGAAGGAAATGAAGAGGTCTTTGTTCCGCTTCTTCGAGGTAATAACGCCGACCTGAATACTACTTTAGCTCTGGCTATCATCTCTGTTTTTTCGATTCAGTTTTTTTCAATTAAATATCTCGGTATTAAAAAATATTTACATAAATTTTTTAACTTTTCCGACCCTATTTCATTTTTTGTAGGAATTCTTGATATTCTTTCTGAGTTTTCAAAGATACTTTCATTTGCGTTCAGACTTTTTGGAAATATTTTTGCAGGTGAAGTTTTATTAACAATAGTTGCTTTTCTTGTTCCAGTTTTAGCATCTTTTCCATTTATCGGTTTGGAAATTTTTGTCGGTTTTGTCCAGGCTTTAGTTTTTTCAATGTTGACAGCCGTATTTTTAAGTGGAGCAATAGCAGAACATCATTAAAAATTTTGATTTGAAAGGGGTGATTTAATTTATGACAGCAGATACAATGAAGATCTTGGCAGTCGCTATTTCGATCGCAGTTGGAGCAGTTGCGCCAGCCTACGCTATTGGAATGATCGGTACTAAAGCCGTTGAAGCCTTAGGACGAAATCCTGAAGCCGAATCAGCCATTAGAACCACTATGATTTTAGCATTAGCATTCGCCGAAGCTATTGCCATTTACGCGTTAGTCGTTGCATTAATATTAAAGTTCGCATAAAAAATAGATTATGGAAAATTTAGGAATAGAAGGAAAATTATTACTGGCTCAGATTATTAACTTTGTTTTGTTTTTCATTTTAGTCAAACAATTTATCGTCAAACCTTTCACCGCTTTTCTTAATCAGGAAAGAAAGAATGAAGAAGAAAAGAATCGGATGCTTGAAAAACTGAAGAAGAGCGAGGAAGCTGGAATGGAAGCAGAAAAAAAGATGAAAGAGAAGATGAAAAAAGAGTTTGATACTTTGTTTGTTCAAGCAAAAAAAGAAGCTCAAGATATGAGAGCCGATCTAATGAAACAAGCAGAAGCTGACGCCTTAGAAATTAAAGCAAAAAATAGCAAACTGATGGAAGAAGAAAAGAATTTGTTGTACCGTGAGGTTAAAGATAAGATCATTAAAACAAGTTTGATGATCGTTGAGAGTACCCTAAAAGAATCTCTTGATGAGTCGGCCCGTAAGAAAATTACAGGAACAATAATTAAGAATTATGAAGGTAAAGTTAACTTTAATTAATTAAAGTTTTGAAAAATGAAAATTAATCCAAAACTAAAAAAAGATTTGAAGAGTTTTTTACTGAATAATATTCAGAAAGAACAAAATCGCGCTTTAGTAATCAGCGCAGACTGTCTTAATTTGGATCAAAAGAAAATTTTACAACAAAAATTTTCTGATTTAGACTGGAAAGAGGCGATTTATGAGACTGATAAGTCTGTGATTGCCGGAATTATTATCAAGGTTGGATCAAAAATAATTGATTTATCCCTAACGGGATTATTATCTAAATTATCAAATACATTATATGAAATTGATTGACGAGTATATAAAAACTCTTGAAAAAGAGTTAAAAAATAAACCAAAAATTTCGACTGAGGAAACTGGGATTGTCTCTCAGGTTAAGGACGGAGTTGTTATTTTAGAGGGCCTGGACCAAGTTGCCTATGGAGAGTTAATCGAGTTCAAAAAAAATGTATTAGGATATGTAATTGATTTAACGGAAGACGAAGTCGGAGCAATAATATTAGGTGATTATACGACTATTTCGGCAGGAGATAAGGCTAAAGCTTTAGGTTATACACTTTCAGTGCCAGTTTCTGAAGGATTACTCGGAAGAGTAGTTGATTCTTTAGGTCTTCCCCTTGATGGTAAGTCGGCTCCAAAATCAAAAATTTTATATCCGGTTGAAAAAATTGCCGCCGGAGTCGTGAAAAGAACTCCAGTCAACATACCACTTCAAACCGGTATTAAGTCGATTGATGCATTGATTCCTATTGGTCGGGGACAAAGAGAATTGATTATTGGAGATAGAGGGACGGGTAAGACAACGATTGCGATTGATACGATTTTAAACCAAAAAGGTCAGAATGTTGTCTGTATTTATTGTGCTATCGGACAAAAAAATTCTAAGGTAGCCACAATTGTTGAACTTTTGAAAAAAAATGGTGCTGATAAATACACCATTGTTGTTAATGCTCCATCGGCAGATTCAGTCGCTATGCAATACTTAGCGCCTTACACTGCCAGTGCAATTGGAGAATATTTTATGGATAAGGGTCAGGATGTCTTGATAGTCTATGATGATTTGACTAAACACGCTTGGGCATATCGACAGATGTCCCTTATTCTTCGACGTCCGGCCGGTCGTGAGGCGTATCCTGGTGATGTTTTTTACCTTCATTCACGACTTTTGGAGCGAGCTTGTAGGATTGACAAAAAATATGGTGGTGGTTCGATTACGGCACTGCCAATCATAGAAACTCTTGATGGAGATTTATCAGCTTACATTCCGACCAACGTGATCTCAATCACTGATGGACAGATATCACTTGAAACCGATTTATTCAATTCAGGAATTAGACCTGCCATTAACGTCGGGCTTTCAGTCTCACGAGTCGGAGGTTCTGCTCAGACAAAGGCGATGAAGGCAGTCGCAGGCAAGTTGAAACTTGATTTAGCTCAATATCGAGACCTCGCCGCCTTTTCTCAATTTGAATCTGAGTTAGATGAGGCAACCAAAAAGTTTCTTAACCGAGGAGCAAAGGTTACTCAGATATTAAAGCAAAAAAAGAATAAACCGTTAAGCTTGGCAGAGCAGGTCGCTATTCTTTGGGCGACCAGTAACGGATACTTGGATCAATTGCCAATTGACGATATAGAAAAATTTGAAACTAAATTATTAGATACATTAAAATCGAAGGGTAAAAAATGGCTGGAAAAAATTAATAAAAATAAAATAATGGATGAGAAGGATGGAAAGGATTTTGAGAAGTTAATAAAAGAAATCATGTAATAATTGTAGGGGTCGGTTTTATGCCGACCCTAAACTATTTTTATGAACATCCGCACAATTCGAAAAAAAATTAAATCAGTGACCAATGTTAAAAAAATAACTAAAGCCATGCAGATGGTATCAGCAATTAAAATGAAAAAAGCACAACAAGTGGCCGTCGACGGCAGACCTTATCAGTCAGAGATTGAGAAGATTATCAGGGCTGTCAGCCCTAAGATTGATTCTTCTCTTTCTCCTCTTATCAGTCAGCCGGAAGACAAAGTTATCAGAAAGAATTTAGCTATCGTCATCGCCAGTAATAAGGGACTTTGCGGAAGTTTTAATTTTAATTTATTTAGATTTATTGTTAAAAATACCGACTTTAAGAATACTGATTTTATTATTGTTGGTAAAAAAGCTAATTTATTAAGTAAGTTTTCCGCTCATATTATGGCCGACTATTCATCAAATATTCCAATTAATAATGTATCGGCTCTTTTTGAATTTGCACTCAGTAAATATTTAGATAGGACATATAAACAGATTGATCTTTATCACAATCAGTTTGTCTCAACAATCCATTCAGAGCCGGCCATGACAACTTTGCTCCCAATAAAAATGGAATTAGGTCAAGAAAAAGCCTACGAATATTTAATCGAGCCCTCCCCTAAAAAAATTATAGATTCGTTACTTAGAAGTTTTGTCGAGGAAAAATTAAGATTTGCTTTTATCCAGAGTGAGGCGGGCGAGCATTCCCTCCGGATGATGGCGATGAAAAATGCGACTGATAATGCTACTGATGTTATCTATAACCTTACTATGGTGAGAAATAAAATCAGACAGGAAAAAATTACTAATGAACTATTAGATATGGTGACAGCCAAAGAATCGGTGGAATCAAACTGATTATAATAATTATAATTTTTATAAAATTTATATGAGTGTTGGCAATATAGTTTCGATCCGTGGAGTCGTTGTTGATATTAAATTCAAGGAGAATGAAACTCCCCGTATTTACGATGCTTTATTTATAGATGATAAAAAACTTGGGAAAATTATTCTTGAAGTTGAAGCTATCCTTGATCAAGGCTTGGTTCGGGCTGTAGCGATGGCTAATGTTTTCGGACTCAGTCGCGGAATGAAAGTCACCAATACCGGAAAACCTATCACTGTTCCAACCGGTGAGGCAACCCAGGGAAGAATTATGAATGTCCTTGGTGAACCGGTTGATGAGCTTGGACCAATTAAATCAAAATATAGCTCCTCAATTCACGCACCACCTCCTAAGCTTGTTGATCAATCAGTCGAGCAGGAAATTTTCGAAACCGGAATTAAGGTAATCGACTTAATCGCTCCTTTTATAAAGGGAGGAAAAGTGGCCATATTCGGAGGCGCCGGCGTCGGTAAAACCGTTCTTATCCAGGAAATGATTCATAACGTCGCCAAAAATCATCACGGTGTATCAGTCTTTACCGGAGTCGGAGAGCGAACCCGTGAAGGTAATGATCTTTGGCTGGAAATGAAGGAAACAAAAGTACTGAAAAATACCTCATTAGTTTTTGGTCAGATGAACGAGCCCCCGGGAAATAGACTTCGAGTTGCATTAACGGGAGTGACGATGGCTGAATATTTCCGAGATCAGAAGAATATGGATGTTCTTTTATTTATTGATAATATTTTCCGCTTCGCTCAAGCAGGATCAGAAGTCTCAGCTCTTCTTGGAAGAATTCCATCTGCGGTTGGTTATCAACCAACTTTAGCCTCTGAAATGGCGGCTCTTCAAGAAAGAATTACCTCAACTAACAAAGGTTCTATTACATCAATCCAGGCGGTTTACGTACCGGCCGATGATTATACCGACCCGGCCCCAGTGGCCACTTTTGCTCACGTTGATGCATCAATCACTTTGGAGCGGGCATTGTCAGAACAAGGTCTTTATCCGGCAATCGATCCATTGACATCCTCATCACGAGCTTTAGATATTGATATCGTCGGTGAAGAGCACTATCAGGTCACCCGCGATGTTTTGAAAACATTGCAGAGATATAAAGACCTTCAGGATATTATTGCCATACTTGGAATGGAGGAGTTATCAGAAACAGACAAACTGACTGTCTCAAGAGCCAGAAAAATTCAAAGATTTTTGACTCAACCAATGTTTGTGGCCGAACCTTTTACTGGTCGATCTGGAAAATATGTACCTGTTGCCGACACAGTCCGTGGTTTTAAAGAAATATTGGAAGGTAAGCACGACAGTAAAACTGAAATGAATTTTTACATGGTTGGTGGCATTGAGGAGGTTAAATAATATTTGGTTATTTATATTGTTGGAAATTGGATAGTATTGGAGTTGGTCATTGGTTTATTGTTTATATTGATAACATAATCTTTTATGAATTCTATTCATCTTAAAGTAATAACCCCCCGCAAAATAGTTATTGATAAACAGGTTAATTCTGTGACGGTTCCGACCGCCGATGGTGAAATCAGTATTCGTCCACATCACGCACATTTATTTTCTCTACTTGTTGAGGGAATTGTCAAGATAAAGACTGAAAACAACGAAGATGATTTGGCAATTGGTGGGGGATACCTTGAGACAAATGGAGAGACGTTGACCGTCCTTGTTTCGCGGGCTTATGGACAGGGTGAGATTGATAAGGACTTAACTAATAAGGCTATTGAGGAAGCAAAATTGATTCTTTCAAAGTCGACGGATGAAAGGGAACGGGCTGAAGCAATGACTATTATCCGTCGCTCCGTGATTGATTCCAAACTGATGAAACGTAGGAAAACTCGTTCTGTCTAAAAAAATTATTATCTACATCCTAAGGATAGCTTGATGTAGTGTGCGGGATAAAGGATTTAATGTTAAACCGAGTGCTTCCAGTGTAAATGCCCCAAGCAATAAAGCATCTCCTTTTTCGCCAAACAAAATTGGTGCCGCCGATTCTTTTCCTTCAAACTCATATAGGGCACTTCCCACTTTACGCTTGATTATGGAACCATCTGCCAAAGAAAATTCTTCCTCTCGTTGGGGTTTGATTCCTAAACGATTTAATATATCCGCCGGTACTACCGTATAAGTAGCTCCGCTATCAACCAAAAAACGCCCCTCATACTCCCGTTTCGGATATTGAGGATTCTTAATTTTTATCTGAACATTTGTCATTCCCATAGACAGATAGTAACAACAATAATTCTAAAAATCAACTTATAACATTTATCTATATCCCTTTGCTTGAATATTAAAAAGTTCCGCATATAATCCCTTCATTTTCATAAGCGTTTCATGGCTTCCTTCTTCAATAATCGCTCCTTCATTTAAAACAAGAATTTTATCGGCATTTCGGACTGTTGAAAACCTGTGAGAAATTATTATTACTGTTTTATCTTTTTGTAATTCCTGGACTCGCTGAAATATTTCATATTCAGCTTTGGCGTCGATTGCACTGGTTGGTTCGTCAAGAATTAGAATTGGGGCGTTTTTGAAAAAAGCCCGAGCCAATGCGAGCTTTTGCCATTGTCCCCCTGATAAATCAATACCATCTTTAAACATTTTTCCGATTATTTGATTGAATTTATTTGGTAAATCTTTCAAATATTCATCGGCTCCAGATTTTTTTATTGCATCTTTTAAAAGTTCAAGATTATTAATTTGTTTTTGATCACCAAAATATACATTTTCCTTAAAAGTAAATTGATATTTTATAAAGTCTTGAAATAAAGCACCAATCTCGCTATACCATTTTTCAAGATTAATATTTTTAATATTAATTCCATTTACAAGTATTTCTCCATCGGTCACATCATAAAATCTTAAGAGTAATTTTATTAAGGTTGTTTTTCCGGCTCCATTTTCTCCCACTAAAGCAATCTTCTCACCGTTTTTTATAGACAAATTAAAATCTTTCAAAATATATCGTTTAGTGTTGGGATATTTAAAAGAAATATTTTTGAATTCAATTATAGGAGGAAAAGGTGAAGGTGGAACTGTTATTGCTTCACTTGGAGAATGAACTACTCTTGTCATAGCCATAAATTCAAAATATTTTTCTATATATTTATTTCGCATATTTATACTTGAGTAATGATCAAGAACTCCGTGAGCTCCAAGCATAATATTTTGAGTCTGTTGAAAATAAAGAGTAAATTGTCCAATTCCTAAAGAACCAGCTAAAACTGCTTTAAGGTTGAGATACTGTGTAAAAAGAAAGGCAACAAGCTCAATTAAACGAGTACCAACGACGCTTGGCAAACCAGATTCTGAAGCTTTTGTAAATTTTTGAGTATAAAGTTTTTGATGGTTTTTAACTTTATTATAAAGGACATCTCCAGTTTTATAAATAGCCACTTCTTTTGATGTTCCATCTTGAGACAAGAGATTTTTAATATATTGAGAAACTCTAACCAAAAGAGATCTTTCTTCAACAAAATATTTCCAAACTTTATTTCTATATTGATCAAGAGAAAAAAAGGAAGGTATAACGGCTATTAGCATCAGAGGAACAAATAATGGAAATGTAATTGACACAACGATTGACGCAGTAATAAATTTAAAAGCCGAATCAATAATTGCTGTAATCCTCATTACATTTACTCCTATTGTTCCCTTTACACCTTCAAGCTGTGACAGAAGATTCTGAAATTCTGAATTTTCAAAAGTCGCCGGGTCAAGTTGAGTTAATTTTCTTTGTATTTGAAGATCAATATAATTTTCCATACGAGTATCAAGAAGAACTGATTGAGTTTCAAGAAAACTTGTGATAATCATAAGCGCCAACGTAGATACGACAAAAGAAATAATTAAACCTGTTAAATCAGATAAAGTTAATGCTTGACGACTTCCCAAAAGATCAAGGAGTTTTGAAAGAATCAAAACTAAAATAAATGGGTATAATGTTCCTTGATAAATTGTTCCTACCACAGATAACACGGCAAAAAATCTATTGGCCGCCCAAGACAATTGAAGAATTCTCCAACAGTACTTTAAAGTTTTTTTCATCTAAATAATATTTTACAATTACACATTCCTCATAGCAAGCCCACAAAGTATCTATTTTATGTCATTGTATGATTTTCGTAAACTATTTTATTACCGTCTATATATGTTTAGATTAATTACCTTATTGACACGATCGTGACAAAAAAGTACCATATAATATGAGCCATAAAAATATTAAATATGGAAGGTTAATGAAAGGAATATTAATGTATTTTGTTGATGCTTTAGTTGACACCTATTCATCAATCGAAGCTCGAAGAGGAAGAGGTCTATCCTCATTGATTGATGGCGTAGAATATCTAATGAGCGAGGTAAAGGAACGTAGTGAAAAAAGAAAAAAAATACTAAGGTCTCTTAAAAAACTCGAAAAAAATGAAATTATTGAGTTAATCGAAAAAGACGATAAAGTAACAGTTTATTTAAGAGATGTAAATAATCCTAAAATAATTGAGTATTCAATTAAATCAATTTTGAAATATAAGCAAGAAAAAAAAAGATGGAATAAAAAATGGTTTTTAGTATTTTTCGACGTACCTGAAATTCAACGAAACAAACGGGATTATCTTAGAAAATTTTTAAAACAACTTGGTTTTTATGGATATCAAAAAAGCGTTTATCTTTTTCCTTATGAATGTGAAAAAGAAGTAGAATTAATAAAAAAGATGGTTGAGGGAGCAAAATATATGAAGTATATTATTGCCGAGAAAATTGAAGATGAAAATTTAGCTAAAAAATATTTCGCTTTGTAATTATTTGATTATTGTAAATTAAATAATTACAATCTCACTTCCTACCTTTGGGTGATTGAATTCGTCGACACCGGTCGTCGGCTTATCCTCGGTGAAATGTCTCCAAACGCTAATTTCGAGGAATCGGTTATCTTTCTTTCCTGATGAACCAGGATAGATAACTAATTCACCAGGAATTCCGCCAAATAAATTTTTTACATATTTGGCTTTTTTTACAATCTGATTAATCTGTAGTCCAACAATTTCCCCATACTCATATTTTCCTTTAAAATCCTCCTCGACCATCGTTGTCTTAATATTTCCATAATTATCAATATGGCCAATATGTTTTCCTTCAAGCATAGGAATATTATCCAATCCAATTTCCTCAAGCTCCAGTTCGTCTTCCATATAATCCATAAGGTAGGCGGAAAGTCTTGAATACAAATCCCGCGAATGGAATTGACCTTTTTCATTGACTCCGCTATAGGTAAATAGTTCATCAATTCTTGGCTTAATCATAGAAAAATCATAACCGGCATTTGGACCAAGAAGGTGAATTCCTGATTTTAATTTCATAATAACGGGAAGAGCTCCTGCCGCTTTTTCGATACTTGTTTTTGAATGAAGACGGGGGTCGGTATTTTGAAAGATCACCGTCTCTAAAGGTTGACCATATCTTTCTATATCTTCGACTAATTGATTAATAAGAAAACTGGTATGAATTGTTGATGGAGTAGAGGAGACAAAACTAATATTTGCATTTGTACTATCTTTCAAAAAACCTTCAACACTAATTTTAATTTCTTGACAAGTCAGGGAATCGCTTGCCCAATCAGCCAAAACTATTAATTTTTTCATAAAAAACTATTTTATCCTATCAAGGACATAATTTGTAATATCGTCAAAGTTTACTACACCTTCCAATCGTTTTTCCTGATTGATAACAGGTAATGATGAAAGATGGTATTTTAAAAACTTTTTCATGGCAATTTCAACCGGTGTTGTGAGATGAATAACGATCAAACTTTGAGTCATAAACTTATATAGTGGCATATCCAAATCTTCCTTCATCACTTCGTGCAAACTGACAACTCCAATTAGTTGTTTTTCTTTATTGACGGCATAAATATTATATAAAGAGGAAAAATCCTTTGTCCCAGTTTTAATTTTTTCGACTATATGGCGGACTGTATCCTCAGGTCCAACTGTCAGATATTCAGTAGTTAATAATGAGCCGATTGGTTCATTTGATAATTCTAACAAATGAATAATTTTATTTTTTACCTGCGGACTTAATTTTTCCATCACCTCATCTCTTTTTTTCTTTGATAATGTTAAAAGGACATCAGTGGCTTCATCGGGATCCAAAAAAGAGACTAATTTTGCCGCTTTTTCTATTTGAAAATGTTTAAAAAGAGCCGTTTGGAAATTTATATTCAAATTGCCAATGACTTCGGCGGCTTTTTCCGTATCTAATATTTTTAGGAATTTTCGAGCGTTAATAACGTTGGTTTTTTCAAGATAATCGGCCAAATCTTCTGGTCTAATTTTTTCTAATTTCTCCTCTTTTTTTCGAAGTTTGACATTACCTCGAATTAACTCTAATGGTTGTATATCTGCCCAGGAAAGAAATTGAGATGCTAATTTTATATTGAAAAATGAAGCAATTTTAAAAAAATTATCGGCGCCGATTCGAAGTCGTCTAAATATCCCAAGAATCCCAACGTCAACTCCGGCAATAGATAATTTTTCTTTATCCTGCATCGCAACATCGTTGACACGGACGACCTTATTTCCTTTTAGGTCAATAATTTGTTTATCGAGTAAATTCTTGACAAGATAGAGTTCATTTTCCTCTAAATTTGTACCTAAAAAATTTTTTTCAATCCGTATAATTTTATTAATTTTTTGAAGGTAATCAGTAGAAATTATTAATTTTTCTTTGGCTTGGTTTTTGATAACAATTTTTGTAACAATTGGATTTTCTGCCACCAAAAAAATCATATCTTCCAAATATCCGACGTAGATATTGTCTTCCGTATACACCTTTTTTCCAACAATTTCAGAAAAGTAGAGCATTTATTAAATTTCTAATTTCTAATTAACTTAAAAATAACCAAGATACAAATTCCAATTTGGTTTATTGGTAATTGAATATTGAAATTTGTTTGTTCCCCTGCCTGCCGGCAGGCAAGTTGTAATTTGGTTATTGGTTATTATTAATATAATATTTCATTATATATGAAATTATCACGGTTAATATGCTATAATTTTTAGAAGTTTTTAGGGCGTGTAGTTTAATGGTAAAACACATCTCTGATAAAGATGAGA
>PEVZ01000057.1:23492-24052 GCA_002779665.1 Candidatus Roizmanbacteria bacterium CG06_land_8_20_14_3_00_34_14
TAGGCGGGAAGAGCGATGGTTGGTCAGGTCGCTTAGCTCAACGGTAGAGCGCTTCGTTTACATCGAAGATGTTGGGGGTTCAAATCCCTCAGCGACCACAAATTCAAGATTTATCTTCGGGCTTTTTTGTCAAATAAAGTAACTAAACCTACAAGAAGTATTGCAGCAATCAAAAGAAGCATATAAAAGACATTAACGCTGGTAAAAAAAATTTGAGCATTTATCATAATAACTTACTCCTTTCAATTAAAACTTATGCCCTATTATATTCCAGATGCGAGATCCTGGCTTCGTGATTATTTAAGGTTGATTGGCTGTTACGATTGATATCTCGCATTTCGTTACGAAATTCATTAAGTTCTTTCATTATGTCACTCTTAGTCTCACCAATAAATTCAATAATTTCAATGAAACCTAAATCCATTTTTGAGTCAAGGGTCTTCAACTCCTCTTTTGTGGCAAAGACCGCCCCGAGTTTCCCAAACTCACTTTACTAAAAACTAACTTCTTGATATGACAATCTAAAGTCTGTTTGATTATGGTCTTTTACGTACTAACAG
>PEVZ01000012.1:0-8515 GCA_002779665.1 Candidatus Roizmanbacteria bacterium CG06_land_8_20_14_3_00_34_14
TTAAAATTAATGAAATTAAAGCCGAGTTTAAGCAATTTTCCTGGAAGATTATTCTATTAGCCTTTTTTAATTTTATTGGTTTTTATTTGGGGTTAAAAGCATTTATTTTAGCCGATGCAACTAAAGTTATTCCAATTATTCAGCTGTCAACAATTATAACGGTTCTAATCGGAGTTTTCTTTTTACATGAAAAAAACCATTTCTATAAAAAAATTATAGCCGGAGCCATTGCCGTTATTGGAGTATTTTTATTGAGGTAAAAGATAAGATTGATATGATTCATTAATCAGTATATAATTATACTGATTATGGAAACGTATTCTACTACAGATATTATTAAAATAATGAGAGAAAGAGAGATGAGTACTTTCTCTTTGGATGATTTTGGTCGTCTATTAAACATAAACAACCAGAACAGTCTTTATAAAAAAATTCAAAGGCTAGAAAAAAAAGAAATAATAAAAAAGCTTATAAAAGGAAAGTATTTGTTTATTTTCAATAAAACAGACGATTTCAAAATTGCAAATTATATATATCAACCCTCATATATCTCCCTTGAATCAGCCTTGTCCTTTTATGGAATAATCACCGGTTTTTCCTATAAAATCACCTCAATAACAGTAAAAAAATCACGATCATATATAATCGATGAAAAAGACTATTTATACAGTCATATTAATCAAGATTTGTTTTGGGGGTATGAAAAAAAAGAAGATTTTTTAATAGCAGAAAAAGAAAAAGCATTAGTTGATTTAATATATTTTTATAGTAAAGGTCTGCGAGGGTTTGATAGGGAAGACTTGGATATTTCAGAAATTAATAAAAAAAAGTTAATTTTGTACGCCAAAAAATTTAATAATAAAAAAACATTATCAATTATTAAGAATGAGATCTTATGATTACAAAAAAACAAATTGATGATTTGAGTAAACATTTTCAGATAGATGAATTTACTATCCTGCGTGAATATCTGCAGATTTTATTTTTAAATTATCTCTATAAAGAGAAAGGGGCGGACAAAATATTTTTTAAAGGCGGGACTGCCATAAGGCTTTTATTTGGTTCAACTCGTTTTTCTGAAGATTTGGATTTTTCGGTTATTGATACGCGCGAAAATATAATAAAACTCATAAGTAAACTTGAAAAATCAATTAAGAAAGAGATAGGATCAATAAAAATATCACTTCTGTATACAGGGATAAATGGATTGAGATTTCGGCTTAAATATCGATATCCTGATTTTAAATACCCTTTGGTTATTAGACTTGACTTCAATTTTATAAAAAACGTTGAAAAGGAAGAGTTATCACCATTACTAACAAAATTCCCAATTTCAGTATTTCCTTTGATAAATCATCTTTCAGGGAAAGAAATTTTAGCTGAAAAACTTTGTGCTATATTGACAAGGAGCAAAGGAAGAGACCTTTATGACACTTGGTTTCTACTTGAAAAAAGTGTTGTTATTGACAATGGATTACTAGAACGAAAATTAATAGAAAGAGGAGAACGGTATAGTCAAAAAAATCTAATTAATAAAATAAAAAAATATTCAGAAAGAAAATTAGAATTAGACCTTCAGCAATTTCTGCCAAAATCTCAAAGAAAAATTATTGGAATACTTAAAGAGAGATTGGAAAAGCTATTGACAGCTGATTCTAACAGCCTTAATTTTTTTTAAGTTTTTGTATTTTTATCTCTGCTTGTTTTATTCGGTTAGTTTTATTTTGGTCTTTTTACAAATTTAAGAAATAATCAATTAAATAAATTTACTTCTAATATTATAGTGTACACATTTTTAGGTATTGACATATAAATAGTGAAGAGTAAAATGAGTGTATGATTAAAAACATAGCAAGACACATTGATGCGCAACTTCTTAATCACTTTCAAAAATATAAACAAGCTATAGTTTTGTTGGGACCTCGGCAAACGGGAAAAACGACGTTGGTCAAACGTATTTTTCCGAAAGCATTTTATCTTACTTGTGACAACGAGCCGGTAAAAAAAGCTTTTGAATCGTATGATATAAATTATTATCGTCAAATAATTCCATCATCCGCTACTCACTTGATACTGGACGAAGCAAATTTACTTGATAATCCCGGTCGAGCTGGAAAAATATTAGTTGACCAAATGACGGAGTTAAAAATTATTATAACAGGATCTTCATCTTTAACAATCCGCCAAAAAACTATTGAAAGTATGGCGGGACGTTTTGTTGAATACAAACTCTTGCCCTTGACTTTTGATGAATATCTATTTCAAACTGGCGTCGTAAAAAAATTAGGATATTATTTCGGGCAGAGAATCGTCAACTCTAAAAACATTGTTAATACAGCTCATATTTTTGATATCAAAAAAACACTGGAAAAAACTTTATTATTCGGACTTTATCCGGAAATAGTCAATCTATCTTCAGACATTCCATATTTAAAAACTTTAGCTCATACATTGGCTTTGAAAGACATCCAAGAAATGAATCTATTTGAAAAAAGAAAAGAAGCGGAAAATTTACTTCGACTTTTGGCTTATCAGATAGGTAATCTCGTCAATTATTCTGATCTTTCTCGTAGAACTGGTCTGACACTCGATACGGTAAAACGTTATATCTCTATTTTTGAGGATAGCTATATTATCTATCGTCTATATCCATATTCTTCTAGAGCTCGGGATGAAATTGGTAAATCTCCAAAAATATATTTTTATGATACCGGGCTTAGAAATGCATTAATTGGATCATTCGAAACTTTATCTGTGCGTGCTGATTCGGGAGCTTTATTTGAAAATTTTATAATAAATGAAATTATTAAATATAGTCATTATTCAAAAAAAGATTTACGAATAAACTACTGGAGGACAAGGCATAGGTCAGAAGTTGATTTGATTATCGAAGCTTCTGGACTAAACAGAGCAATAGAGATTAAACTAACAAAGGATAAATCTTCGGGTCTGAGTGCATTTAAAAATCGATATCAAAAATTTCAAACAAATGTCATTAATAGTCTAAATTTTTATTAAGTATTTTACAAGTGGGGTTGTTTACATTTTTAGAAAATATTTGTAAATGAAAGAACGCTTGTGAAAAAACACAATTTATTTCTTAATTCAGCATTATCTCCGGAAGCTTCTAAAATTGCCGCAACTTGATATGTAAGATGGGTTTGGTTTAATTTATCACCCTTTACTGGAGTTTTTTTTAAACGGAGGAAGGTTGATTTCTTTGGTTATTTGTTTATTAATAGCTAACTATTTTGGTACGGAAAATTCTTTGCGTTTTAGCCCATTAATCTTAAGTTTCCTGCAGGTACTTCTCTTTGTGTGGTTAGAAAGTAAGAGTATAGTAGTGGAACGATTCATCGTTCCATAATTATTCATTTAATTGATTATTATGGTGTGATAAATCACACCACTACTATGAAAATCCGTGTCAAGACTTGTGAATTATTACGGAGTAGAATACTTATTGACAATTTAATATTTGTATATTATCATCATATACAGTATGGCTATTTCGGTAAATAATAATGAAGTTGGAGAATTTGATTGGAATGAATCGAATATTAAAAAAAATGAAATAAAACATGGAGTTTTTTATAAGGAGTGTGAAGAAGTGTTTTTGAATGAGCCTTTGGTTTTAAAAGATCAAAAACATTCAGTTGTAGAAAAAAGATTTAATGCGATCGGAAAAACAAATTCAGGAAAATTATTATTTATAAGTTTTACAATGCGGATTTTAAAAGTTAGGGTAATTTCTGCCCGAACCGCAGATAAAAAAGAAAGGATGATGTATGAAAAAACTAAAAAAACTACCAAGATTTAAAAATGAAGATGAAGAAAGAGATTTTTGGGCAAATCACTCGAGCGTTGATTATTTAGATTGGTCAAAGGCTGTCATTATGCGTTTTCCTAATCTCAAACCATCTACTGAGACTATCAGCATTCGTTTTCCTAGTTGGCTACTTGATGATATTAAAATGGAAGCAAATAAAAAAGACGTGCCATATCAGTCTTTAATTAAGGTATACTTGGCCGATCGATTATCAGATATTAAAGGAGTGTATAAGGCGAAATAAAAACCTTTTGACAAGTTGGAAAATGTATTGTACCATTAAATACATAAATGTGGAAAATGAACTTGATTTTAGTAAAATAGAAGGGTTCGAGTGGGATGAAGGGAATGTTAATAAAAACTGGTTAAAACACTTGATAAGTAGCAAAGAATCTGAAGAAGTTTTTGTTAATAAAAGAGTTTATTATTATGACGATAAACATTCTCAAATAGAAAAAAGATTTTCAGTATATGGAATAACAAATAATGGACGAAAGTTAATAGTTATTTTTACTATTAGGAAAAGCAGAATAAGAATTATTTCTGCTCGGGACCAAAATAGTAAAGAAAGGAAAAAGTATGAAAAAGAAGCTAAAATTAATTCCTAAATTCAAAAACGAGGATGAAGAGCGTGATTTTTGGGACACTCATGATACAACGGAATATTTTGATATGAGTAAGCCCATGATGATAAAATTTCCAAATCTTAAGATGTCAACAAAAACAATCACTTTTAGGATAACGCAATCACTTTATGACGATTTAAAAATTTTAGCTAATAAAAATGATGTGCCATATCAATCTCTAATGAAAATGTTTTTAGCACAAAAAGTAAGAGAGGAGTTTGCCCAAAAATGAAACCACAAGAATTTACTTTAAAAAACGGACTTCGGGTCATATTTGTTGACACAAAAACATTTCCGACCTTAACAACTCTTCTTTTGGTTGGGGCAGGGTCGAGATATGAAAATGAAAAAAACAACGGGATTGCCCACTTTTTTGAACATATGGCGTTTAAGGGGAGTCAAAAATATCCTAATTCATTTGTGATTTCTTCGACTGTTGAAGGCTTTGGCGGAGTGTTTAATGCTTTTACTTCAAAAGACCATACGGGATATTGGATAAAAGCTACGACCGAGCATTTTGAGACGATGATCGATGTCATCGCCGATATGATTCAAACACCAAGATTATTACCTGAGGAAATTGAAAGGGAAAAAGGAGTGATTAAAGAAGAGATAAATATGTATGAAGATACGCCACAGAGGAAAGTGGGGGAGATATTTGAGAATCTTGTTTATCCGGATCACCCGTTGGGATTTGATATCGCTGGAACCAAAGAAATTGTCCAATCGTTTAATCGATTAACATTTATTGATTATATTAATAGTCTTTATCATCCAAATAATGCGGTTCTTGTGGTAGCAGGAGGATTATCAGAAAAATCCGAAATCCGAAATCCCTGCCTTGCCGGCAGGCAGGCGAAATCCGAAACAAATTTAAAACGTTTTGAAAATTTAAATTTAAAAAATTCTAAAATTGTTTCGAATTTCGATATTCGTGGTTCGAGTTTATCTTATTATCTAAATATTATAGAGGAAAAATTTGGCAACTGGAAATCAGGCAATAAATTATCATTTATAAAAATTAAAGAGAGCCAAACAAAGCCTCAAATATTAATAAAATACAAAAAAACTGAACAGGCGCATTTTGTATTAGGATACCGGTCATTTGGTTTTAATGATGAAAGAAAATACATTCTAAATTTATTAGCTACGATTTTAGGTGGGGGAATGTCGTCCCGTTTATTTATTCAAGTGCGCGAACGTCGCGGTCTTTGCTACTATATTTCATCAGGTAGTGAATCATATGATGATTGTGGGAGCTTTATTACTCAGGCCGGTGTGACAAATAATCTTGAAAAAGTGAAATTGGCCGTCAGAACCGTCCTTGAAGAACACGAAAAAATTAAATCAGGCGATATAAAATCGGAAGAATTATTAAAAGCCAAGGAAATGATTAAGGGTCGTCTGATGCTTTCAATGGAAGATTCGATGCATGTTGCCTCATTTTTTGGGACCAAAAAAATCCTCCAAAATAAAATTATTTCTCCTGAAGAAATAATAGCAAAAATAGAATCCGTTACACCACAGGAAATAGCCACTTTGGCCAAAGAAATATTCATCCCAAAAAATCTTAACTTTGCTTTAATCGGGCGCTTCGAGCAAAAAGATTTTCAAGATTTTGATAAAACTTGAATTTTTTTCACATTCTTTGCAACGGCCGTGAAAAGAATGTAACATATATTTATGTCAGTAGAGAAAAAGCACAGTCATAGACATTTGTTTGAATATGGAAAGTTGACCAAAGCAGTTTTGAGTCATATAGTCGATAGTATTTTGGTTGGTTATTCATCGATTGAGAATAGAAGAGGCGGATTAAGTTTCACAAAAATTTTTGAAACGGTTGATTATCTATTAAAAGTAATAAAAAATAAGAAAAAAAAGGAAAGAAAGATTTTAAGAGTTCTGCAAAGCTTAGAAAAAGAAGAGATTATTGACCTTATAGAAAAAGACGGAGAAGTTATTGTTAAATTAAAAAATAAGAATCATCCAAAAATAATCAAATATTCGATAAAAAACCTTCTTAATTTTAAGATTAGGGAAAAGAAATGGCAAAAAAAATGGTTTTTTGTTTTTTTTGATGTCCCAGAAATCCAACATAACAAAAGAGATTATCTTCGTAAATTTTTGAAAGACTTAGGTTTTTATTGTTATCAACAAAGTGTTTATGTTTTTCCGTTTGAATGTAAAAAAGAAGTTTTTTTAATAAAGAAAATCGTCGAATCGGCTAAATATATGAAATATATTGTTGCGGAAGAGATTGAAGATGAAGAAAAAATTAAAAAATATTTTGGCATAAAGGATTAATTTAGAATGTAACGAATATAAATATAAATATAAATATAAATATGAACTTGAATATGAAGGAGAGGGGAAAAAAAATAGTGGAAATAGTAAAGGCAAATAAGACAGAGGGGGTAATAAAAACGGCGAAGGTTGTCTGGATTTTTATATTAATTGGTCTATTGGTCTATGGTCTTTCTCTTTTCAACGGATTTGTCTGGGATGACGAGGAGCAGATTGTCAATAACGTCTTTGTCCATTCGGTTAAAAATATTCCACTGCTTTTCCAGTCGAGTACCTTTAATACCGGTGGCGCCGGAGTATCAGCCGGCACTTATTACCGGCCGTTGATGATGACTTTTTTTTCATTCGTTTACCAACTATTTGGGCCAAACCCGTTTTTTTTCCATTTATTTCAATTATTTTTTCATATTTTAACGGCGATATTAGTCTACTTAATGTTCAAACATTTTTTTAAGGAAATGACTGCTTTTTTTATGGCCATTATCTTTCTTGTCCACCCGGCCGGTGTTGAGTCGGTCGCTTATATATCAGCCGTCCAGGATATCTTTTATGTCCTGTTTGGAATTTTGGCTTTTTATATTGTGATTAAAAATAGGGCTAAATTTGAATTTAAAAATATTTTTCTGATAAATACATTGTTATTTTTATCCCTTCTTTCAAAAGAGACGGCGATTTTATTTTTTATCATAATTTTTATTTATCAATTAATCTTTGACAGAAAATTTATTTTTGAAAACTTAATTTTCTTTATGATGACAGTGGGGATTTATGCACTTTTGAGATTTGCGCTGGCGGGAGTATTTTTTACTCCTTACCATAATGCTCCGATTGTCCAATTAAGTCTTTGGCAGAGAATAATGATGATCCCGGCAATCTTTTTTTATTATCTCAAACTATTTTTTTATCCGCTTGATTTGGCTGTTATGCAACATTGGGTGATACGGACGTTAGATTTTAGAATGCTTCTCGGATCTTTATCAGCGGGTATATTAGCTCTTCTTCTATGGAAAAAAAGATTTAATCGTAATTTTATTTTTTTCTTTCTCTGGTTTATCATAACGATCTTTCCTTACCTACAAATCTTTCCTTTGGATATGACGGTCGCCGAACGTTGGTTCTACCTGCCCGTAGTTGGGTTGTTGGGGATGATGGGCGCCGTATGGTCAAAAAGTGGCAATAAATTGGTGATTATGGGGGTAATCATTATTGCTATTTTTTCCATCAGAAGTTTTTTCAGGACAATGGATTGGAAAAATGGATTAACTTTATACGGACGTGATATTAAAATATCTAAAGGAGCTTTTGACCTGGAAAATAATTACGGAGTTGAGCTTTTCCGGGCCGGTGATTATCAAGAAGCCAAGGTTCATTTTTTAAAGTCAACAGAATTAGCTCCCTATTGGTGGACGAACTGGAATAATCTTGGCGCTGTATATGAACAGGAAAAGAATTATCAAAAAGCCTCAGAGTATTATCAAAAATCAATCGATAATGGTCAGTATTATTTAGCCTATGAAAATATGGCGAAAATATTAGTCTTACAGGGAAAGGATAATCCGATAGCCAGCGGAAAAACAGATGAGTTTTTAAGGAAGGCTCTCGAGATGTTTCCGGAAAATGAAAATCTAAAGCAGATAAAGGCTTATAGAGAACGATGAACGTGAACTTATACCCAATGATTTTCCACTTGTATTTAATCTCTTTTAGGGTAATATTCCCCGACTGCTTGGCTGCGGGTGGATATAATAGAGGATGA
>PEVZ01000012.1:8537-12916 GCA_002779665.1 Candidatus Roizmanbacteria bacterium CG06_land_8_20_14_3_00_34_14
ATCATTTAGTATGTCCAACCAAATATAGACGAGTAGTAATTACAGATAAGGTAGATAAAATATTGAAGGAAACATGTTTGGGAATAGCATTACGATATGAAATGCACTTTCTTGAGATTGGAACAGATCATGATCATGTGCATTTTTTGATACAAACAATACCAATGACATTACCCACCAATATGGTACGGAAAATAAAAAGCTTAACCTCAAAAGAAATATTTGACCAAGCACCAGAGATAAAGAAACAACTGTGGGGCGGAGAGTTCTGGTCAGACGGATATTACATTTCAACAGTTGGAAAGAATGGAAGCGAAACAGCTATCCAAGAGTACGTCAAAGGACAAGGAAGACAAAAAGAATATATAAAATTACACAAAGATCAGTTACAATTGTTCTGATCTTGATACCCCGACTGCTTGGCTGCGGGGTAGTTTATTCAATCGATTTTTTTGCTCCGATTTTACAGGGGGGCAAAGTCGGCCTTTTTGGAGGGGCCGGAGTTGGAAAGACAATTTTACTGACGGAAATTATTCATAACATCGTGGTTTTATCAAAAAGTGAAAGTACCTGTGTCTTTACCGGGGTTGGAGAACGAATTCGCGAAGGTCAAGAGCTTTATGAAAGTCTGAGAGATAGCCAAGTATTACCTCAGGTTGCTTCAATTTACGGTCAAATGGGGGAAAATTCAGCCATAAGATTTCGCACTGCTTTTGCCGGTGTTACAATGGCAGAATATTTCCGTGATATATCTAAAAAAAATGTCTTATTTTTTATTGATAATATTTTCCGCTTTGCCCAAGCAGGCTACGAACTTTCCACATTAACAAATTCTATTCCGTCGGAGGGAGGATATCAGTCAACTTTAATTTCTGAAATGGCTGATTTTCACGAACGTTTAGTTTCTACCGAGTCAGGCAAATTAACCACGATTGAGACTATCTTTGTCCCTTCAGATGATATGACTGATCAGGCTGTCCAGTCAATCTTTCCGTATCTTGATTCAATGGTTGTCCTTTCCCGCCAGGTTTATCAGGAAGGGAGATTCCCATCGATTGACTTACTGTCATCGACTTCATCAGGATTAACCGTTGAGATAGTCGGAGAGGACCATGAAAGGGCTGTCAGAGAGGCTCAAAGTATTTTAAAAAAATCGGTCGCCTTAGAAAGAATTGTCTCCTTAGTTGGAGAGTCGGAGCTTTCTGCAGATGATCAAATAATCTACAAACGGGCAAAGATAATCAAAAATTATATGACTCAAAATTTCTTCGTCGCCCAAAGCCAGACCGGAAAAAAAGGTGATTATATTCCGGTTGGGCAAACCGTTAAAGATATGATTGAGATTATTGATGGAAAGTATGACGATCGAAAACCGGAGGAGTTTTTGTATATTGGAGGGATAAAATAAACAGTTAATAAATACGAAATTAGAAGTACGAAATACGAAACAATCAGACAGAAATTAAAATTTGTTTCGAGATTCGAAATTCGGATTTCGAATTTTTTCCAGTTATGACTGACAAAATTTCAATAGAAATCAAAAACTCCGAAGCAATTGTTTTTAGTGGCGAGGCTAAATCATTATCTTCAATTAATGAAGATGGTCCTTTTGATATTTTGCCATTTCATGCTAATTTTTTCTCCATCATTAAAGAAAAGATTACGATCATCAATCATGATGATAAAAAAACAGAAATTTCCATAAATGACAAAGGGATTATGAGAGTGATGGAAAATAAGATATCCGTATTTTTAGGGATTGAGACGATCGAGCTACAATGATTTTATTAACCACTCAATTACAGGAATACAATTTTTTGAATCGGAGTTAGTCCTGATATCATCAAGAAAAAGAACGATTCCTTTACCTTTAAGATACTTATTGACTAATTTTAAATTTCCAAATTCCCGCTTGGAATTTTTATCATTAAGTTGCAAGCAAACTTGAAAAAAGATAAATTTATCATCATTTTTGACAATAAAATCAATCTCGTACCTATTTGGATCTTGTCCAAAATAAATGTTTTCCCGCCCAAATCTTCTTGTCAGTTCGATATATACTAGGTTTTCTAATCTTTTTTCGTTTGATTCCTCCCTTCCTTTTATGAGAATATTATCGACACAATAAAATTTTGACGTTCTGCTAAAAACTCGGCTTAATCTATAGTCAAACTTATTAAGTTTTTCGATTGCGTATGAGGTTTGCCAATATCTAATGTAATTATCGATCGTAGTTGTTGATACTCTTAAACCTTGATTATTAAGCCTATTAACAATTTTTCGCAATGATATCGTTGAGGTAATATTTCCACTTACGAAATCAAACACTTCTTGTAATATATTTACGTTATTGATTGAATATCTTTTGACAATATCATCCAGAATTATCTTTTGAACCAATCCTAATTCATAATTTGATAAAAATTGTTCATCCAAATTAAACTGCTCTGCAATCCCCCCCCTTTTTAAGTATGTGGAAAAAGCCTTATCTATTTTTTGCTTATTTGAATAATATAAGCCACGGTCTATTTTGCAATAGTCCAGATATTCTTGAAAACTAAATGGTTTGATCTCAAGTTTTAGGCTTCGTCCTGACAAACTTGAGCTTAATTCTCCTGAAAGAAGATTACTATTTGATCCGCTTATAAAAATGTTATATTTTCCCTGCTCATAAAGGGAGCGAATTAATTTTTCCCAACCCGTGACCAATTGTATTTCATCCCAAATTATATAAATAGGGAAGTTTGGATCGGCAATTTCTCTTAAGTAGACTTCCCAGATATTTCTAAGTTCTTGGACACTTTTAATGTTGTTTAGCAAATCGTTTTCAAAATTTAAATAAAAAATATTTGAAGCGGGGCGACCCTGATCGATTAAAGATTTGGAAAGTATTTTTAAAAGAAATGATTTTCCCGATCTTCGGAAGCCAACAACAGCTTTTATCAGTTTGTTGTTAATTGATTTTTCAAGCCATGAAGAATATGCCGGTCTTTTGACCGGAATAATCAATCCAAATTCTCTTGACTCTGAAATTGCCTGCTTAAGCTTTTGTAATGAAATCATAACTTGAAGTTATCAAATTAGTATGGAATTGTCAAGTGATAAAATTTTTTTAACAACCTCTTGACAAATAAATTATCGCTTTGTAAACTGGAAGTAATGAAAAATCTTACCTACAGTCTTAATAAGCTTCCTCAAACGGTTTTTACCACTCGCGAAATTGCTTTGATTCTTGGAGAAACAAATACCGATCTTGTCAAGTCAAAAATAAATTATTATATAAAAAGGGGGGAAATATTTTCAATTAGGCGGGGAATTTATAGTAAAAATATAAAATTTAATGAATTTGAACTATCCACAAAAATGTATACTCCTTCTTATATAAGTTTTCAAACAATATTAGCTAAATACGGTGTTGTTTTTCAGTATGATAGTCGTGTTCATTTAGGAAGTTATCTCACTCGCGAAGTCAGAATTGGTGATATTAAAATTTTATATAAAAAAATTAAAATTGAGATATTAAATAATCCAACAGGAATTATATACGAGAGTTACTTTCCCGAGGCAACCTTAGAACGGGCTTTTTTAGACACGATTTATGTTTATGGCAAAAGGCATTTTGATAATTTAGAACCAGTTGATATTGAAAAATGTCAAAAATTGTTACCTGTCTATCAAGGAAAATTAACAATTGATGATTTGAAATCATATTATGCTAACGATTAGTAAACACAGATCGGTAATGTTTGAAGTTTTAAAAGGGATTTATCAGGATAATTTATTAGGTCCAATTCTTGGATTTAAGGGAGGGACCTTACTTTATATTTTACATGATCTTACACGTTTTAGTGTTGACCTGGACTTTGATCTATTAGACGAAAAAAAAGAAAACCAAGTTTTAACAAGATTAAAAAAAATTTTGAAAGAAATAGGAAATATAAAAGAATTAACAAATAAAAAATACACTCTTTTTTCGCTTTTAAATTATGAGAAAGATCAAAGAAATTTAAAAATAGAAATTAGTAAAAGAAATTTAGGAAGTAAATATGAAATATCAAATTATTTGGGTTTATCAATTCAGACAATGATTAAAGAGGATATCTTTGCCAATAAATTATTAGCCTTGACTACAAGAAAAAAGCCTGTCAACAGAGATATATTTGACACGTGGTTTTTGCTGAAAAAACATTGGGATGTCAACTGGGACATGATTGAAAAGAGAAGTTTGCTCAAAAAAGATGTTTTTATTAATAAATGTATTAAAACTCTTGAAAATTGGCCATTGAGATACATTCTTGACGGTATGGGTGAGTTATTAGACAACAGCACAAAAGATTGGGCCAAAAAAAATTTAATCAAAGATACGATATTTTTATTAA
>PEVZ01000071.1 GCA_002779665.1 Candidatus Roizmanbacteria bacterium CG06_land_8_20_14_3_00_34_14
CTATTACATATCTATTTCTTTATGAAAAACAAAATCAAAAGGCCTGCCTGCCGGTAGGCAGGGTCGGTCTCTATGACCCTTATCTCGACACATTGGGCGGTGGAGAAAAACACATTCTTTCAATCTTGGCAGTTTTTGCTGAATTAGGATATGAAATAAATATTTTCTGGGATAAAAATTTAACGAAAGAAATTAAAAACCGTTTTAACCTTCGATGTATCGATACATCGAAGTATTTACCCAACATATTTAAAAACAATTCTTTCCCTTTAAAAACTTTAAGGACTTTACAGACTTTAAAAATTTTTGACTATTTCTTTTATGTAACTGATGGAAGCTATTTTTTTTCCGGAGCTAAAAAAAATTTTGTATACGCTATGATCCCTGATAAAAAACTCTACTCTCAAAGCCTGATTAACAAACTTAAACTTATTAATTATCAATTTATTACCCACTCGATCTTTACTCAAAAATGGTTAGGTAAATTTGGAATAAAATCAGAAGTAATCATGCCGTATTTAGATAATGAATTAATTAATCAAAGCATCAATTTTGAAAAAAAAGAAAAAATAATTCTTTCCGTTGGGCGCTTTTTTTCACACCTCCACAGCAAAAGACAAGATTTGGCGATTAAAACTTTTTTACAACTAAAAAGTCAGTCAAAGGAATTTTCTGATTATAAACTGATATTAGCAGGGGGACTAATGAAAGAAGACCAAAAATACTTTAATCAATTAAAGTCTCTCGCTAAAAATGATTCATCAATTGAGTTTAAACCAAACATTAAACTTTATGAACTTTACAAACTTTATAAACTTTCTAACTATTTCTGGCACTTTGCCGGTTACGGCGTCGATGAAGAAAAGAACCCGGAACAGGTTGAGCACTTTGGTATCACCCCCCTCGAGGCTATGGCCTCCGGTTGCCTGACATTCTGCTACTCAGCCGGCGGCCCGAAAGAGTTGATAGTGGACGGTGAAAATGGATTTTTATTTTCTAATGAGCATCAATTAATTGATAAAATGATAAAGGTAGATTTAGATGGTGCTTTAAAAGCAAATATCCGCAAAAATGGTATAAAATTTGTAAAAGAAAATTTTAGTTATAAAATTTTTCAAAAGAAAGTTGTAGACCTGTTTAGGGTCAGACCTTCTACGAAGGACTGACCCTTTCAATATGAAATACCCTATTTCCATCATCATCCCCGTCTATAAAAACTACGAGATGTTTTTCCAATATTTAGAGATAAATAAAAAATATTTCTCTAATTGTGAAGTAATTATAATGAATGATTATCCGGGGGAGGATATAACAAAACCTATCCAAAAAATATATTCCAATGCAATCGTTATCAATAACAAAAAAAATCTTGGCTTTGCCGGCAATGTCAATCAAGGAGTAATTAAAGCATCGAGAGATTTTGTTTTTTTAATGAATTCTGACGTTGTCCTAAAAGATGATACTTTTTTGACTGCCTTAAAATATTTTAAAGACGATAATGATTTATTCGCCGTCGGCTTTTCCCAGATTGAACAGGATGGGAAAATCGTCGGCGCCAATCGCGCCTACTTTCAAAACGGTCTCATTAACCACTCCTCCCTACCAAGTAACCAAGTAACCCATAACCAACTAACCATCAACTTCTGGGCCGAAGGTGGCTCTTCTCTCTTCAACAAAAAATTATTCATCCATATTGGAATGCTTGATGAACTTTTTAACCCTTTTTACTGGGAGGATATTGATCTTTCTTACCGGGCTTGGAGAGCGGGATACAAGATAATGTATGATCCCAAAATCCAAGTCGAACACCACCATGAATCAACTATTGGAAAATATTTTGATAAATCTAAGATTTTAAGAACTGCTTTCCGTAATCAACTAATCTTTCATTGGAAAAATTTGACTGATAAAGATTTGATTCTAAAACATTTATTTAATATTCCTAAATTTATTTTTGTTCCAGGATTTTTTGATGCCCTTTTAAAACTACCAAATATTTTACAAGAAAGAAAAAAGACGGTAAAATTGTTTATTAAAAGTGATCGAGATATACTAAATTTATTTATTAATTAGCGTCATCCCCTCGTAGGAGGGGATCCAGTCTATCATTACATTTTAAAGAGGTGATTTTAGTCTGGATTCCCGCCTTCGCGGGAATGACAATGTTGTATGATTAAAAAATATCTAACCCCAATTTTGTTAATAATAATCTCTCTTCTTTCTGTCAGCCTATTTCTTTATAAAATGAACGTCTCCCCTCCTGCCTTAAACGCCGACGAAGCAACTAATGCTTACGACGCTTATTCAATAATGAAAACCGGTCGCGACCAGTACGGCACTTTTTTACCGCTCCGCTTTAAATCTTTTGGCGATTATAAACTACCTCTTTTGACTTATTTAGCCATCCCGTTTATTAAAATATTCGGGCTGACAGAAACCGGAATAAGGATGGTGAATTTCCCTTTTGTTTTATTATTTCCACTAATTGTATTCTTACTTTCTCAAGAATTATTAAATAATAAAAAGGTATCTCTTCTGGCAGCTTTTTTTGCCGGATTTGCCCCGGGTTTACAACTTCTTGGTCGCCAGGGAAGCGAAAGCTTTATGACCGCTTTTTTTCTCACTTTATCTTTTTACTTATTTTTGAGATTTTTAAAGAAACAAACTGCTAAGAATTTTTTGTTTTTTGATCTTTGTTTTTTAATCTCGCTTTTTGGTTATCATTCTTCTCGCCTTTGGGCAGGATTTTATTTTTTATTAATACTTTTTTTTGTTATAAAAAAACGTCTGTCTAAATTATATTTATTGGGTTTTATTTTGGTTGTATTTCTTTTTGGAATTACTGATATTATCTACAAACCAACTCGCGTTTCAAACTTGTTATTTTTTAATAATATAGGTTTTTCTTTAAAAATTAATGAATTAAGAGGAGAAGATGGAAATAGATTCGTATACAACAAATTAACAATCGGGGTTAAGGATTTAAGTTCAAATTATTTAAAATATTTTTCTCCCCAATTCCTAATTATTAGTGGTGATGGCAATCCCCGTTTTGGATACCCTGGAATTTCTCCAATTACGATTATTGAATATATCTTTATTTTTATCGGACTTTATTACTTATTTAAAAATAATGAAAAATGGCGATATTTAATTTTGGCAATGTTACTTTTTGCACCGGTCAGTGGTTCTCTCAGTTGGGCTGGTGAATCGATTAATAGAACTGTCTTTATTTTTATTCCTATTTTTATTATTTCCGCCTATGGTTTTATAAATTTATTAAATAAAAAAAGCTTGTATCTATACTTAATACTGGTTACTTTATACTTGATACTCTCATTTTATTCTTGGGATTTCTACCTTAATCATTATCCTCAGCGAGCTATAGTTCTTCGAGAATGGCAAGCCGGGTATAAAGAATTGGCTGATTATATTAGAGTTAATTACAATAATTATGATAAATTTTATATCACTAAAAAAAATGGCCAACCATATATTTTCCTACTTTTTTATCTACAATATCCTCCTGAAAAATATCAACAAATTGCTAAGTTTTCGCCTCCTGATGAATACGGATTTGGTCAGGTGGATAGTTTTGATAAATTTATATTTTCAATGAATTCTGATATAAAAACAAAAAAAACAGTTTTAATCGGTTATCCTGATGATTTTTCTGAAACAGAAAAAATAGGTACAAAAAAAATAAAAGTGGGAACTGAAGAAATTTTTTATATAAAAGAAAGTGCAATTACCACATTATAAAAAGTATGAATCAAAATTGGGACAGTCAGACTTTTTCTTTGAATCATTATCAATCCGTTGACCATACTCAAAAGTAGGTCGGTTGCCATAAACATAAGTAACATACTTCCATTGATCTGATTATTACTAAAGAGAATTGGGACGTGTAAAAAAAAGAATAGGATACTGGCAAAGAATGCCGAAGAATAGGCATTTTTCGATTCTTCATAAAGCCTTTTAAGAACAAATCCTCGTGAAAGAATTTCTTCGGTAATTCCAGTTGCTACTGCCGTCAAAAAAATTAGACCAAACTGACCTGCTGAGGGAAAATGAGTGAATAGACTAATTTTTTTAGATCTTAAATAAACAGAAAACAAAGCTGTAAGAAGTAATACTAACCCAATACCAAAACTAATAAAAAATTCCTTGATGAAATTTTTAAAATTTTTATTAATAAATAAGCTTGAAAGAATTTCTTTTTTTTCGACTGACCTGATATAAACAAAAACAGGGAAAACAAAGACTAAAGGCTTGGCAATAAATTCGTCAAACCATTCGGGAAGCTTAGAATATGTCCGATAAACAGCCCAGACAATTAAAATAACCGCCCAAAGATTCAACGCCTTCTGAGTAGGAGTAATATTACTGTCTTTCATTAGTATGAAATTTACACTTTTTTAAAAAATAAATCAACGGATATTATTTATAAAATGATTCAAATTCTGTATGACTCATATTTGACTGTTTCAAAATACTTTCAAATGTCCCTCGATATACGCCCATCCTTAACTCCTTTTAACTTTATATGACTACCTTTTTGTGAAACGATATTAAAACCAGCTCTTTGAAATGTTTTTAGAACTTCCCTAGCGGAATATAATTTAGGCATAAGCTATATTGAGCTTTTCCAAGGATAAATCTTTATAAGGAAATAGTTTTGGGGCAGGTAATTCTTTCTCAAAATACAACTCTAAAGCTTCTTTAAGATTTGTCAAAGCTTCTATTTTTGTTTTTCCCTGACTAGCTACCTCTACCTCTAAAGATCTTGCCACATAAAGACTGTCTTCTTTCCAGACCAACGCCGATGTCTCTTTATATATATTTTTAACTTTCTTCATATGTGATATATTAATAAATTAATTGACTTTGTGCAACTAAATTATGAAAAGGTAAGAGTTCACGGTCTTTGACAAAATTGTATTTTTATTAGTAGTGGAACGATTCATCATTCTATAATAATTCATTTAATTGATCATTATGGATTCTTACAAAAACAAAAAGATGAAACTTCACTTGGCAAGTAGTAGCAGAGTGGGCTTTATAAAAATTGCCAGATATATAGCTGAGGCAAACCATAATAGGAGGTCGTGTGGCTAATCCAAACGGTAGTTATTCCAAAAAATCCTTTAATTTACGAGCTCTGGTTGGATGTTTTAATTTCCTGATCGCTTTTGCTTCGATCTGGCGAATTCTTTCTCGGGTCACCTTAAATTCTCTACCCACTTCCTCAAGGGTCTTTGGCTTTCCGTCCTCCAGGCCAAAGCGCATCACCAATACTTTTTTTTCTCGTGGTGATAAAGTCTCCAGGACAGTGTTTAGAGCATCTTTTAGTAGTTCTCTTGAAACTTTATCATAAAGTGAAGGTTGATTAGTATCGGCAACAAATTGCTCCAAAGTCGCCTCTTTATCGTCCCCTATTGGAGTTGAAAGTGATCTTGGTTGTTGGGAAATCTTCATTAAATTTTCAATTTCAGCGACCGTCATTTCCATTTCTTTAGCCGTCTCTTTTACAAGAGGTTCACGACCTAATTTTTGAGTCAGTCTTCTTTGTGTTTTATAAAAACGATTAATATGATCAACCATATGGACAGGAATTCTTATTGTCCTCGACTGGTCAGCAATAGCCCGGGTTATAGCCTGTCTAATCCACCAAGTGGCGTATGTAGAAAATTTATATCCTCGTCTCCAATCATATTTTTCCACCCCTCTGATTAATCCTTTATTACCTTCCTGAATTAAATCCAAAAATGACAAACGTCTACCTAAATATTTTTTAGCAATTGAAACAACTAAGCGAAGATTTGCTTTGGTCAATTTATCTTTTGCCTCTTTATCTCCTTTTTCATATTTCTTTGCCAAATCAATTTCATCAGCAAATTTAAGAAGAGGAGTTTTTCCAATTTCTTTAAGATACATTTTTATCGGATCGAGTGATTCACCGTGTTTCAGGACAACTAAATGTTCTAATTCTTTTTCGATTTCTTGAACTGATTTCTGTGATTCACTTTCATCACGAGTAGAGATTGTCTCAAAAATATCAATGCCCATTTTTAATGCGTCATCAAAAAAAGAATCAATCTCTTTTATATGTTTTTCCGGATTTGGAAGAACTAATAAGATATCATCCTGGACTAAAAATCCATCTTCTTCTCCTTGTCCGATTAATTCCTTGAGAGATCTTGGTAGATGATGTTTTATCATAAGATATACTATTCTATAAAGAAATTAACGTTTTTTCTACCTCTTTTAAATTATTAGAGATTTTTAATAGCTGTTTCTTCTTTTCTTCTGTCTCTTCCTCGGATAATAATTTCTTGATTTCACGTTTAAAATAGTATTTTTTTATTTCATAAACTAATCTATCAAGACTTTCGTTTGAAAGACTATGATCAGAGGAAGCAAATAAGAATATTTCGTCAAATATTGGTCGAAGCTCGCTTGGTAATTTTTTTCCAAAATCATCTATATTTAATTTTGGGTTCTTTTTTATCTCTTCAAAAAAAAGTCGGCTAATTTTTTCAAATGAAGGATGGAGGAAGTATTCAGGTCTCAATATTTCAAAAATATTATTGTAAACATTGCTTGAATCTTCACTTTGAAAAATCACACTCAGCACATATTTATCAATCGTTAATTCTCGACTATCTTCGACCGGTTTATTATATTTAATCTTATTTAATGACAATTGCTTCTTCTTTCTTTTTAACTGAAATACTAAATTTTCTACGGTGCTTTCGGAAATTTCAAGAATATCGGCTAATTTTTTGATATAAAAAGTCCGAACAATGGGATTGGTAATTTTTTCAATCATCGGAATTACTTCCTCACCAATCTTTTTTTTGGAAAAAGCTGATTCTTCCGGATATTTTTTCTTTGCGACGTTAATTAAAAAATCATAAATAGGAATCGGCTTGGCAATTAATTTTTTAAATTTTTCCAGATCACGATTGATTGCCTCATCAGGATCTTTGGCAAAATCTATCACCACGACTCGAATTTCAAAATCATGCTTTTCTGCCTCATCAATTCCCCGTTTTATTGATTCAATTCCTGCCGCGTCAGCGTCCATCATCAAAGTTATTTTATCGGTATAACGTTTAAGTAATTTTAACTGTTCAACGGTTAGGGCCGTCCCTTTGATGGCAACGAAATTAGAATACCCGTGCTGATAAGGGGTTATCATATCAAGCTCTCCCTCAACGATATAGACATTTTTTTGTTTTTTTATTTCCTCAAGTGCCAAATTAATACCAAATAGACATTCCCGCTTATGATAAATGGGCGTTTCTGGAGTATTGACGTATTTTGCTTCTTTTTCATTTCCCTCCAAAATCCTCCCTGAAAACCCAAGGACATTACCCCGACTATCTTTTAAGGGAAACATCAGTCGACCTCGGAACCGATCATAATAAGTACCTTTTTCGCTTTTGACAATCAATCCGTTTTCAAATATCTCTTCCTCCTCGTACTTCTTTTTCTTTAAAAATAATTTAAGAGAATCCCAAGAAGACGGTGAATAACCAAGCTCAAATTTATCAATAATTGCCTGATTCAAAAGTCTTGATTTTAAATATTCTCTTGCTTTTTTCCCAAAATCAGACTTGTTTAAAATATAGTGAAAAAATTCATTAGCTAACTGATTCATCCCAAGGTATTTTTCTTTTTTCTGCCAAATCTTGTCTTCAAAACTAATTTTATTTAACGTAAGTTTTACTCCAGTTTTTTTAGCCAACTCTTTTAAAGCTTCAATAAAAGTGATATTTTCCCATTTCATCAAAAATTTAATAACATCCCCACCATCTCCACAGGCGCCAAAACAGTGCCAGATTTGGCGGTCGGGCGAGACGACAAACGAAGGGCTTTTTTCCTGATGGAAGGGACAAACGGCTTTGAAGTTGCGTCCTGCTTTTTTTAAAGTAATGAAGTTGCCAATAAACTCAACTATGTCAATCTTTCTCTTAATTTCCTCAATCTGGTTTTCCATCAGATATATTTTAACACCTCAAGTGTGTTTTTTCTGTAGTGGAACGATTCATCGTTCTATAATAATTCATTAACTATCTATACAATTGACTGTGAGTTCCGAGGGCGAGAAAAATAGAGACTTTTCCATCATTACTCAGTGCTTCTGAATAAATAGCCCGCCAATCGCCTGTAATATTAATACTTTGACTATTTAAATAACCACCTGTTAAAGAATGATTATTAAGTAATGGATGAAAAGGGTCATTTCTAAAAATTTCCAGTCGATAACCAAATGCTTTTTTGATTTTTTGAGGTGCCTTAGAATACTGTTTAACGAACTTTTTTCCGAATTTGATATTCATATTTTTTATCCTTGTCATTCAACCACGCAACAGCCTCGTCTGCATTTTCAAATAACGGAGAAACCCTACCATTTTTAACATCTTCTTCAGTCTCTTTGATCGAATTAATTAAATATTCCGAAGGTTCTTCGGACACTTTAAGACTGATCGTCTTTGTTTTGATTAAATTCTTTAAAAATCCATTAATAAGTACACTTAAATTCATTCCTAAATCTTCAGCCACTTGTTGCGCGGCTTTTTTTACATCCGGTTGAGTACGAATATTAATTACAGAGGTATTCATATGATGTCAGTATATACAACGTATAAACACGTAGTCAAGAGGAAAAATAATATAAAAATCCGCTGTCAAAATCCGCTTGAAAAGAAGAAGAAGAAGAAGTATAAGTATTTTTATAATTATGTCATTTCCATCAAGTCTAGTTCCAGAACCTCAAGCCCAGAAACTAGAAAAAACAGTTAATTCTGGTCAACAAATTTTTGATGATGCGATTACCTTAGGAGTGGGAAGATTGTACTGTCGAGCTGAAAAAATGTACTCGCCAAAACCAGCAAGCACTGATCTTTTAGGAAGAATTGAAGTGATTAGTAATCCTATCAAGGAACCTTCGATAGAGATGTCTTTACCTCTGGCAGTATCATTACCAGTTAATGCGGAAGAAAC
>PEVZ01000053.1 GCA_002779665.1 Candidatus Roizmanbacteria bacterium CG06_land_8_20_14_3_00_34_14
GCCGAAGCTTCACTTTGTGCCGCTGATCAAGGAAAATTCTGGGAATGGCATAATAAGGTATTTACTATAGAATCAGCAGGCCAAGCACAATAAAAGTAATTTGATAGTTAATAAAATCCCCGCCGAAAGGCGGGGATTTTTTTTGAGGTTCTTTATTTCCTGAATTTCCCATTAAAAAGAATTAATCATTGATAAATCAATAATTTTCTTTCTAAAAATACTGCTATAATTATTTTTATATGAAAATGTTATGGAAAAAGGGGAATGAACATGACTTCTTTATTAAATCATTAAACTTTGCTACTCCTGAACAACTATTTTATGTTACGTCAGATAAAAAGTTTTATGCCTACTGGCCAAAAGGTTATGGTGATACAAAATCGACTCTCCAAAGTAGAAATTCTTTAATTGGTAATTATACCGAAAAGTGGTCTACTGATCTTTTTTCAGAAATCGCTAAACAATTAGGAGGCTATTCTGTCCAAGGTGCAGTCTGCGAAGAAATAGGACTAACTAATCAATCACCAGCTGATGTTGCTATCTGTAAAAACAAAGACATTGTTCAAAAACCTGAAAATATTCTTATGATCGCCGAGGTTAAAATGTCAATTGTCTGGAACTGGGAATATAAACAGGTAAACGGCAAACCGGAAATTGTTTGCGTTGGTGATTATAAAACACATTCTGGACAACCAAGTATTCGTCGCTCCGATTCAATGCTTAAAGCGATTGGTAAAAACATCAATATTAGGGTTTCCAGTGACAAAGCCGCAAAAATTCCTATTATTGTTATTGGTAATACTCCAATTAATCCCGGATATTTTAATAAAGTCGATCATCTAAAAAGTAACGGAATTATTCAAGGATTTTGGTCCGTCAATCCTAATCCTTTAGACAATAACGGTGAGAATATTAAAAACACTCCCAAGAATGGTTTTTATCGCTTTGATTCATATAATGAATTAAAAGAAAAATCATTAGAACTTCTGAAAGAAGAAAGACAATTTTTCTCCAGTATGCAAAGTAAAAAGAAATTGGGTGAGATTATTGAAATTGCAAATAAGGAACAAACCTATGAGCAAAAGGCAGAAAAGTTTTTGCAACTTATAAAAAATTCAGGTGATTGATATGAATAACATTTTAAAACCAAACGGAAAAAGTAATGGATCTCAAACTTCTTCTTTTGGAGTGGGAACAAGAATAAATCATGACTCTTCAAAGTTCTATAACAGCAAAATCTATGCTGGCTCAAATAACACTTATTTTGCCCAAGATATAGAAATTCCTATTCCTCCGGAAAATATAAATAAAGTTTTTTGTAAAAGTAGTGAACAGATGACTGAACTTCCCGATAACAGCGTTCATTTGATGGTGACATCACCTCCTTATAATGTTGGAAAAGATTATGATAAGAATTTGTCAATGAATGAGTATCGAGGACTACTCACAAAGGTATTTAAAGAAACTTATCGAGTTTTAGTTCCTGGTGGCAGGGCTTGTGTTAATATTGCTAATTTAGGCAGAAAACCGTACTTGCCTATTCATTCCTATGTTATTGAAGATATGCAAAAACTAGGATTTCTTATGCGGGGCGAGGTTATATGGAATAAGGCATCAAGTGCCAGCCAATCCTTTGCCTGGGGCAGCTGGTTATCGGCAACTAACCCAACTTTACGAGACATTCACGAATATATTCTTATTTTTTCCAAAGATGGTTTTGGCAGGAAAAAACCAGAAGGAAGACAGCCAACAATAACCAAAGAAGAATTTATGGAATACACGAAAAGTATTTGGAATTTCTCGGCTGAACGTGCCTCTAGAATAGGACATCCGGCTCCATTTCCAATAGATCTGCCTTATCGTTTAATTCAACTTTACACCTTTGAGGATGAAGTCATCCTTGACCCCTTTGTTGGTAGTGGCACAACCTGTATCGCTGCATTAAAAACTAAAAGACGATACGTTGGATATGACAATGATCAAAAATATTGTGAGTTAGCAGAAAGAAGAATTGAGGAATATTTACAAAGTCAAAACACTCTTTTTAACCAACAACACGAAAACAGTAGTCAACATATGATAGCAACCGGTATTTAATTGATATGAAAAAAAGGCTATATTTACATGAAAACAAAAATATCCTCTTCCTGGAAATATTTTGGGGTTGAAGATGAGATTGGCTTATTAAGCCAAATCTATGATGGTTTCACTCCTGAGACTAAAGAAATTGAAATTGCTCATATTACTTCAGATGAAGATCAAAAGGTTGTTGATAATAACGAATTTTTATGTGGGATAAAAAACCTTGCCACCCTATCACTTTTTAAGCAATATAAGGTATTGCAATTTAATAAATCACTAGATCACTCAAATAAGACAAAAGCAAATTCTAAAAAACTACAATAAAACGAGTAGAACCATTACTTGATAAAGGATTGGCATTTAAGTTGGTATGACGCCATTCCTGAAAGGAAACCAAAACTCCAGAGGCTAATTTATCCCACCGGTGTTTCTTATCTATATTCCGGCTTTTCGAACTCTGAATTAAACTTTTCCTTTGCTCTAATCAACGACTTTGCCGTGCAGTCGTCAACAAATGTGATCCTAATCGGAATCGAACCGATGTTTACAGGATGAGAACCTGCCGTCCTAACCACTAGACGATAGGACCAATTGTTCTTGACTTACGAGCTTTATTCGAGTAATATTTTACCATTAATCCCCTTAAGAATGAGGGGTTTTTTACTTTCGCTTTCTGAACAAAGTGAAGATTAGCGAAAGTTAAACCCTCCAAAAATTGCTCTTTGAGCCGTGTACGAACAGTACTGAAAAGGCGAGAAGTAAGATTGGGAGGGTAGATTTAAATTTTCAATATGACAAAAATACAATTGACTCAAAAAGGTTTTAATGACTTACAGCTTGAGCTTGAGGATTTAATAAAAAATAAAAAATCAAAAGCAATTGATCGCTTAAGCAAAGCCCGTTCGATGGGAGACTTAAAAGAGAATAGTGAATATACGGCCGCCAAAGAAGAACTTGCTCTTGTTGAGGGAAGAATTCAAGAAATTAATAACGTACTAAGTAATGCTGAGGTGACTTTGATGTACAAAGCCGGAAATAAAATTGAAATCGGCTCAACTGTAACTGTTGACATAAATGGCCAAAAGGATACTTTTCAGATAGTGGGTGAATTTGAAGCTGACCCGATGAATAAAAAACTTTCTCAAAATTCCCCCATCGGCCAAGCTTTGATTAATAAAAAAATCGGAGATTTAGTCGAAATCAATATCCCCGCCGGCAAAATCCAGTACAAAATCATTGAAATAAAATAGTGTTTTTTGTTATACTTCTTCTTGTATTAACTTTACAAACTTTATAACTTTATAAACTTTATAGACTCATATGATTTGGCCAGACCGTGAAGCAAAAAGATTGAAGGAAAGAAACTTACCCCTTGAATGGGCTGATGATATGAAAACCCCATCCGGGAGGATTCACGTTGGCTCTCTCCGGGGAGTCATTGTTCATGACCTAATTTATAAAGCCTTAAAAGATATCGGTGTCAAAACAAAATTTTCTTACGTTTTCAACGATATGGACCCGATGGATGGAATGCCCGCCTATTTGGATAAATATAAATGGGGAAAATATATGGGTCAGCCATTATATAAAATTCCATCACCGGAAAAGGGATTCAAATCTTTTGCCGATTATTTTGCCCAGGAATTTATTCAGGTTTTTAACTCTATAAACTGTCATCCTCAAATAATTTGGTCATCACAGTTACACCGAACCGGCCAAATGAACGAAGTCATCAAATTAATTCTTGATAAAGCCGATGTTGTCCGTGATATTTATAAAAAAGTGGTTAAAAAAGACCGAGGTCAAGATTGGTTTCCTTATAATCCTATCTGTCAAAAATGTGGCAAAATTGGCACAACTAAAGTTTACCAATGGGACGGAAAATATGTTTATTACCGATGTCAAGAAAAAATGGTCGAATGGGCGCAGGGCTGTGAATACGAGGGAAAGTTAGAGCCGATTAACGAAAATGGTAAGCTTGTCTGGAAATTAGATTGGCCGGCTCACTGGAAAGTAATAGGAATTACGATAGAATCTTCCGGTAAGGACCATATGTCCTCGGGCGGATCATACGATATGGGCATCCATTTTTGTAAAGAAATACTTGGTACAGTCGCCCCTGACGCCCTTGGCGGTTATGAGTGGTTTACAATCGGTGGTAAAAAAATGTCTTCATCAAAAGGAATAGGTAGCTCAGCTAAAGAAGTTTCGGAAATTTTGCCCCCCGACCTTCTCCGTTTTTTATTGGTTCGCACTCCAATTAAAACCCATCTTGATTTTGATCCGGTCGGGGATACAATCCCTAATTTATTTGATGATTATGATCGCTGTCTAAATTCCTTCTTTTTGAAACTTGAAGGAAATCTGCCTCAAGATAAAGCCGGAGAAGTTATGGCTGACCAAGCTCGGATGGTTGAACTTTCAGAAGTTGAACCGTTGCCAAAATCACGTCTTTATATTCCAAGATTTAGAACAATTGCCAACCTTTTAAAAAATAAAAGTGCAGATTTAATTGTTTTTTTCGAAACCCAAAAGAAAAGCAAATTGACTACTGAGGAAAAAAAAGTCCTTGAAGAAAGAATTAAATATGCCAAGATTTATTTGGAAAAATATCATGAGCCAAAAAATATTTTGACAAAAACCGAAAAATTTCTACCGTCAGAAAAACAAAGAAAGTTTATTGTACAATCGATTAATCGATTGTACAATTTAAAAAATAAAGAGGACAAAGAACAGATTCAAAAAACCATCTTTGAAAGTATTAAGTTGGAGAGAATAAAACCAAAAGAAGCTTTTGAGGTGATATACCAAACCTTAACAAGTAAGCCTTTTGGCCCAAAAATCGGTGAATTAATTTTAAATATCGGATTTGATAAATCAATCGAACTTTTAGCATCAGAACTAAGTAACTCATCACCCACAACCCATAACTATTTCATATATCCTGATTTTACTGACAAGAAAGTTTTTTTTATCGATGAAGCGGTTGCCAAAAAATACCCATCAATCAATATCGGTATTGCTGTCATAAAAAATATTAACATTAAGAAAAATAACCCTGAGTTGACTAAGATTATAGAAAAATTTGTTTCAACTCAGTCACATTTATCTAACGAAGTTATCAGTGCTTATCCGGAAGTGACCGCCTACCGTAAACTTTATAAAGAAATGGGGATTGACTGGCATTCACGTCGACCGTCACCGGAAGCCCTCCTCCGTCGGATTTCACAGAAAAAAGATTTGTACCAGATTAATACTTGTGTCGACGCCTACAATTTAATTGTTATGAAAAATCGTGTGTCAGTCGGCGCTTTTGACTATGATAAATTTGCTTTCCCAACCGTTATGAGATTTCCAAAAGAAGGTGAGGAAATATTGTTGTTAGGAGACAAGGAACCGACTAAGTTTAGGCAATCAGAACTTGCCTATTTTGATCAAAATGGAGGCTACAACATCGATTTTAACTATCGGGATTCCCAGAAAACAGCCGTCACCGAAAACACTAAAAATATTCTGCTAAACATTGACGGAATTTTTGATATCACCCGTGAAAAGGTCGAACAATCTCTCAAAGAATCGATAGAAATTATTCAAAAATACTGTGGTGGCACTGTTGAATCAGCCGGAATTGTTACAGCTAAGAAAAAATAAAAAGTGAAAAAAATACTAATCGCTACCCATAATAAAGCCAAGTTAGAAGAATTATTAATGGGAGTAAAAAAATTAAAAGACCAAAAAATTAAGGTTCTTACATTAAACGACGTTGGAGTAGAGGATGACCCGGAGGAAACTGGGACAACATTTGAAGAAAATGCAATTCTGAAAGCAAAATTCTATTCTGAAAAAACAAGTCTTCCAACCATTGCTGATGACGGAGGATTAACAATTCCCTATCTAAATAATGAACCTGGCGTAAAATCAAAACGTTGGATGGGACGGGACGCTACCGATCAGGAATTGATTAATTTTGCCCTCCAACAGCTTGTTGACCAAAAAGGTAAAAACAGAATAGCTTTTCTTCAGACTTGCCTTTGTTATTACAATCCAAGGACTAAACAAACTTTAACTCAACTTGAAAAAGTTGATGGCTACATTGCCGAAAAAGCAAGTCATCGGCCAACCGACGGTTATCCTTACCGGGCTATTTTTATGGTAAAAAAATTTAATAAATATTATGATGAGTTGACTGAAGAAGAACACATGAAAGTTAACCACAGATTGAAAGCATTGAAAAGATTAGTTAAAAGAATAACCAAGATACAATAAACCAAGTATTCCAAACAATGACCAAAAATCAATATTCAAACTGTTTGATTTATTGATAATTGGATATTGTTTGTTTCTTGGCATTTGGTTATTGGTTATTAATTATGTTAAAATAATTGATATGCTTTCACTAGATTTTATCCGTGCCAACAAGTCCCAAGTTATTACGGCGGCTAAAAATAAAAACCGTAAAGTCGAAATTGATAAGATTTTGACTCTTGATGATGAACGCCGTCTCTTAATTCAAAAAATTCAAGTTCTTCGTGAAGAAAGAAACAAGACCTCTCACGGCAAACCAGACGAAAAAACCATCAAGAGAGGAAAAGAAATAAAAGAAGAGATTAAAAAGCTTGAAGATCAACTATCCACTAACCACCAGTCACTAGACACTCTTCTTTCATTCGTTCCCAACGTCCCATTGGACGAAGTTCCCATTGGTAAAAATGAAGATGATAATGTTGAAGTAAAAAAATGGGGGAAAATACCGGAATTTGATTTTGAAGTCAAGTCGCATCTTGACCTTGGTCTTTCTCTTGATCTATTTGATTTAGAGCGTGGGTCAAAGGTCTCCGGATTCAGAGGTTATTTTTTAAAAAATCAAGCCGCCCAACTGCAATTTGCGATTTTATTTTATGTTTTCCAAAAGTTAGTTGCCAAAGGTTACACCCCGATTATCGCTCCATCAATCGTCAAGGGCTTTACCCTTTTTGGTTCAGGACAATTTCCTTGGGGCGAACAGGAAGTTTATAAACTTAATGATGAAGACGCCTATTTGGCAGGAACAGCTGAAGTCCCGGTTACTTCTTATTTTTCCGGAGAAATTTTAAATGAAAAAGATCTGCCCAAAAAATTTGTTGCTTTCTCACCTTGTTTCAGACGTGAAGCCGGTTCTTATGGAAAAGATGTTAAGGGTCTTTACAGAGTTCACGAATTCTGGAAAGTCGAACAGGTAATCATTGCTGGTTCTGACATTGAAGAGTCGAAAAAACTTCATAACGAGCTACAAAAAAATACTGAAGAAATAATGGAAGATTTTAATATCCCATATCGAAGACTGATGATGTGCACCGGAGATATGGGTGAACCACAGATTAAAAAATATGATACGGAAATCTGGATGCCATACCGAAATGGTTATGGTGAGATTGCTTCAAATTCAATTATGGGAGATTTTCAAACTAGAAGATTAAAAATAAAATATCGGAAAAAAGATGGTTCGACTGAATATTGTTATTCACTAAATGATACCGCCATTCCTTCTCCGAGGATTTTAATTGCCATTCTTGAAAATTATCAACAAAAAGACGGAAGCATTAAAGTGCCGGAAGTTTTGCAATCTCTTGTGGGATTTAAAAGTATCACTCATACCTTAACGCATCAAGAGCCGATATTTTCGTCGCCCGATGGGCAGGGTAGATACCGGTAATTATTCCAACTGTAATTGATAATAAAATAATAGGAAAGACAAAAGAAAAAGGAATATAGGTAATATCTATAAATCCCACCCCTTTAAACACGGCAAAGACCGTCAAAACCAGTGACAATATTTTTCCGATTTGTCAGACAAGATTAGAAATGTCCGCTTTTAATTTTTTCTCCTCAATTGCTATTCGACCAGCTCGTCTCCATGGATGATTGAACGGCGGA
>PEVZ01000007.1:0-147 GCA_002779665.1 Candidatus Roizmanbacteria bacterium CG06_land_8_20_14_3_00_34_14
TTTTTTTCTATTCCTTTTAACCATTCGATAAAATTAAAGCCTTTTGTCCGTCTTTCCATATTGCCCAATCTTACTTCTTCTTCTTTTCAAGCGGAAAAGGCAACTATTGACATTTAATATCCATTGTCATACAATTAATCATGTTTT
>PEVZ01000007.1:211-8008 GCA_002779665.1 Candidatus Roizmanbacteria bacterium CG06_land_8_20_14_3_00_34_14
AGAGGAATTGGCTTTGAAGAAATTGTAATAAAAATTATCAACGAAGAAGTATTAGATATTATATCTAACCCAAGTCAAAACCATCCAAATCAGAAAGTGTATGTAGTAGAAATAAATAATTATATTTACTATGTTCCGCATGTTGTAGATAATGGAAAAGTATTTTTGAAAACTATTATTCCTAGCAGAAAGGCAACTAGAAAGTATAAGAAAGCATTATAAATTTTTTAAAATTATTATGAAATCGTATAAACTTGATCCCGAAGAACAGCAAATTTTGAGAGATATTGAGGCTGGAAAATATAAAACAGTTCCAAATATTAAAGAAGAGATAAAGAGAGCACGACTGTATGCAAAAAATACTTTGAATAAGCTAAAGAATATAAATATTCGTCTATCTGTTCGCGACGTAGAAAAACTTAAAGCCAGATCAATTGAAACGGGCCTACCTTATCAAACTCTAGCCGCGGCCGTCTTACGTCAGTATATTGATAGAAAAATTAACTTAACACTGTAATAGCTCTAGCAACAGTTTTAACTACTCCTTTATCAAAGATTGAGGGAATGATTTTTTTCGGAGTCGGGTATTTGATAAGTGTGGCCAGATTTTGGGCGGCTTGAATGAACATTCGCAGAACTATTTTTTTGACTTTATTATCTAATGCTCCGCGGAAAATTCCCGGAAAAACCAAGGCATTATTAACTTGATTTGGAATATCAGATCGGCCAGAAGCATAGATATAAACTCCGGCTTTTTTAGCAATCTCTGGCGTAATTTCCGGATCAGGATTGGCCATAGCAAAAATTATTGCCCGTTTGTTCATTGACGTCGCCATTGATGCAGTGACTAAGTTAGCTGAGGAAACACCGATTAAAACATCAGCCTTTTTTAATGCAAAAGAAAGATCGCCCTTTTCTTGATTAGGATTAGTGATTTTTGCTAGACTTTCTTTTTCAAGCGAGTTCTTTAATCTGTCCTGATAAATAATCCCGCGCCGATCGCAAACTATAATATTTTTTCCACCATATGCCTTTAATATCCTGACGATGGAAGTACCAGCCGCACCGGCCCCCGAAACGACAATTTTTACTTGATCTATTTTTTTCTTAACAATTTTCAAACTATTTATTAGGCCAGCTAACACAACAGCTGCCGTACCCCATTGATCGTCATGAACTACAGGAATATTAAGTCGTTTTTTAAGAGATTCCTCTATATAAAAACATTTTGGAGCGGCAATGTCTTCAAGATTGATGCCACCGAAACTGGGGGCAATGGCAACTATTGTTTTAATAATTTCATCAGGATCTTGAGTGGAGAGGACAATTGGAAAAGCATCAATATTGGCAAAATTTTTAAAAATCAGACATTTTCCCTCCATGACCGGTAGAGCTCCTTCCGGCCCGATATTACCTAATCCCAAAACTGCAGAGCCATCAGAGATAACAGCTACAGCATTGTTTTTTATTGTGTATTTGGCGAGTTGATCTTTGTTGTTAGCAAGATGCTGACTAACGGAAGCCACCCCTGGGGTGTATACGAGAGATAAATCGTGAGCGTTTTTGATTTTTATTTTAGGAATAATTGTTATTTTTCCTTTAAGTTTTTTGTGAAGCTCTAATGATTCTTGGCCGATATTCATAATAAAAAATGTATATCTAGTATAGTATAATTATCATACAAATATGAACAAAAAGCTTTTTGTGGGAAATTTAGATTTTGATGTCAAGGATATTGAACTGGAAGAACTTTTCAAGACAGTCGGTAAGGTTTTAACGGCAGAAATCGTCCGGTTTTTCGACAAAAAATCAAAAGGATTTGGGTTTGTGGAGATGGTGACAGAGGAAGAAGCAAAGATGGCAATTGAAAAATTAAACGGTAGCGACTTTCGAGGGAGAAAAATTATTGTAAGTTATGCTCGATCATCGCAATCCCCGCCGACGCCTTAATTTTTACTAACTTTTTATTCATAACGTTACTGATCCCTCGGGTTGATCCAAAAAGCAGACTTTCATTGTCAAGTTGATATTCCAATCCATCGGTTAAAATATCTTCTAATTTCTCACCGACGGGAATAATTGAGATTTCGTCACCAATTTTGCCATTAATGACTATTTCTTTATTTAATATAAATATTTCTTTTTTCCCTTCAATAACTTTGATTTTTATTGTGGGATTTTCGGTTTGAATTTTGGCAAGTAAAAATATATTAGCCATTAAGTGATCAATCCGGTCACCTAAAACCCCAAAAATAATAATTTCTTGAAATTTATTTTCAAGACAATAGTCGACAGCCAATTCAAAATCCGTTTTATCTTTTTTTCTCGGGTATTTTATAAATTGGACCTTTAATTCTTTTTGTAAAGATAAAGGAGTAGAGTCTAGGTCACCGATGATTATTTTAGGAATAAGTTTTAATTTTAGAATATGTTTTACAGCACCGTCTGCCGCAATCAAACAGTCTTCCTTATTGATTATTTTTTTCGCATGGCTTAAATCAGACAGATTTCCGTTGGCAAAAATAATAGCACGTGTCATATACGTATATTTTACTGGATTGACAACGAATAATATTTTTGTTTTAATTAGCTAAATTAGGGGAGCTAAATTACAGCTGAGATCTCAACTAAAGTGTTGGGAGACCCTTGGAACCTGTCCGGATAATTCCGAGTAGGGAAAATATATGCATAACTCAAGTATTTCTTTCCAAGTACTACCTAAAGTAAGATCAGACAAAAAATTAATAGAAATAGTTGACAAGGTAATTGAAATGATCAGAAAGTCCGGTGTCAATTATGAAGTCGGGCCAATGGAAACGACGATGGAAGGTGATTTGGAAACGCTCATGGAAATTGTCAAAAAAGCTCAATACCTTTGTATAAAATCAGGGGCAAAAAATGTTTTTACCAATGTAAAAATTATTTATAATCCCAAAGGAGTGTTGACGATCGAGCAGAAAACTAAAAAACATAGAAGGTAATTTGTTTTAATTATGAAACAACATATTTTTCCAATCTTATTCGGTTTTTTAGTTTTATTAACTTGGCAGTTTTCTGTTAGCTTTTTTCATATAGAACAATGGATATTGCCGTCTCCAATCCAGATTATCGATTCATTTTGGCAATCACGTTCGTTAATATTTTTTCATCTCGTTCCAACAATTTTTGAAGCCTCAATTGGGTTGATTGGAGCGATTTTTATTAGTATTTTTATAGCTATATTAATGGAACGATCTCAGGTTATGAAAAAAATTATTTACCCATTTTTAATTATTTCACAAACAATTCCTTTTATTATTCTGGCTCCGCTTTTGACTCTTTGGTTCGGGTTTGGACTGCTACCAAAAATTATTATCATTGCCCTCGTCTGTTTTTTTCCGATCACAATTAATCTTTTTGACGGATTTCAAGGAGTCGACCCATCAATATTACGTCTTTTAAACTCAATGGGAGCCAATCAAAAACAAATATTTAGATTAGTAAAATGGCCGGCCAGTCTTCCCGCCTTTTTTTCCGGGTTGCGGATTGCGGCGGCCTATTCTATTCTTGGTGCCGTCGTCAGCGAGTGGATGGGGGCTGATCGGGGACTGGGGATTCTTCTCATCAGATCGACAAAATCCTATTTAACCGATCGGGTTTTTGCGGTAATCGGAATAATCACGATTTTAAGTATTGCCAGCGTTTTAATTGTGGAAATTATTGCCAGACTATCAATTCCCTGGCACTTTAATAAGTTAAGAGTTAAAAGTTAAGAATTAACAGTATGTTAAAAAAAATAATTGTTTTGGTGGTCGTTTTAATAGTTTTGGGTTTTGTTTTTGAAAAAAAAATCAGTAAACCAACAGAATCTAATATTCAAAAACAAAAAGTTACCGTTCTTTTAGACTGGTTTCCAAATACCAATCACACCGGTCTTTATGTAGCCCGTGAAAAAGGTTATTTTGCTAAAGAAAATCTTGATGTCACTATTTTACAACCGGGTGAAGGAGAAAATAATCAAATAGTTGCGGCCGGAAAAGCCGACTTTGGTATTAGCAGTCAAGAGTCCGTCATCCAGGCCAGAGTTGCCGGGATCCCCTTGGTTTCAATTGCGGCGGTCATTCAACACAATACTTCAGCCTTTGCCTCGTTACAAAAAAGTAACATAAAGACGGCTAAAGATTTTGAGGGAAAACGTTACGGAGGTTGGGGCTCTCCAATTGAAGAAACGGTCATTAAGGCTGTTATGAATGAAGCAGGAGCAGACTACGGCAAAGTAAAAAATATCACCATAGGGGAGACTGATTTTTTTAAAACAATAGGAAGGGATAGTGATTTCCAGTGGATATTTTATGGATGGGACGGGATTGAAGCAAAACGTCGGGGAATAAAACTGAACACGATTATGTTGAAAGACTTGAATCCGATTCTTGATTACTACACGCCCGTAATTATTACCAACGAAAATCATGTTAAAAATCAAAAAGAATTTGTTACAAAATTTATGAGAGCGGTTGCTCAAGGTTATAAATTTTCAATAAAGAATCCAAAAGAAGCAGCGCAAATTCTTATCAAATCGGCTCCGGAATTAAATAAGGATTTGGTTAAACAGAGCCAAGTTTACTTGAGTCAAGAATACCAATCAGATGCTAAAAAATGGGGAATAGAGAAGGAAGAAGTTTGGAAAAGATATGCTCAGTGGTTATTTGATCAAAAACTAATTAAAAAAATGATTAACGTTAAAGACGCTTTTACCAATGAATTCCTGCCATGAAAAAGGGTCCAAAATTGATAATAAAAAATCTTTCTTTGTCTTTTGAAGAAAGCATTATTAGAAAAATTTCTTTGGATGTTAATGAGGGCGAAATCGTCAGTATTATTGGGCCTTCAGGTTGTGGCAAAAGTACCCTATTTAATGTAATTTCCGGTATCTTGAAACAAGATGATGGTGTAATAAAAATTGATGGATTAGAGGAAAAACAAAGACAAGGAAAATTTGGATATATGTTTCAAGAACCACTGCTTTTTCCTTGGCTTAAAGTCTTAGATAATATTATGTTGGGATTTGAAATTAAAGGTTTGGAAAAAAATCAAGTAAAAATAGAAGCTTTAGATTTATTGAAAAAATTTAACCTTTTTGAATACTCAAATTTTTATCCTAACAACCTTTCTGGGGGTATGAAACAAAAAGTGGCATTACTGAGGACAATTGCTTTTAATTCGAATATATTGCTCTTAGATGAGCCTTTTGGGTCACTCGATGCAATTACCAGGAGCTCTCTCCATTTGTACTTATTAGAAATTTGGAAAAAACTAAAATTGTCAATTATTTTTACTACTCACGACATCCGTGAAGCAATATTTCTTTCTGATAGGGTTTATGTTTTGAGTAAAAAACCAGCAAATGTTGTCGATTGTATAAAAATTAATTTACCACGTCCTAGAAAAATAGCAGATCTGACCTCTCCAAAGTTTGTGGAGATGGAAAAAAAGCTGATGAGTTTACTTTAAGGAATAAGGAACTTTTTGTTTAAACTGATTTTTTTGCATTCTATTAATTATTTTCTCCGCATTTGGAAATCTTTTTTTGTCATCCAGTGCTTGATGTTCTGAAATTAGGCTTAGAACTTGGTCAGCTTCCTCGTAAGTAAATCCAAAATCACCTTCATCGGTTTGCCCGTTCCAAAGGCCAGCGGTTGGTTTTTGATTAATTATTTCTTCAGGAACTTTTAGGTATTTGGCTAACTCGTAAACCTGTGTTTTATACAGATGGCTTAGGGGCTCGAGGTCGGAAGCCGCATCACCAAACCGGGTAAAATAACCAAGCAATTTTTCCGATTTATTTTCCGTTCCACAGACTAAGGCATTAAATTGTTTTGCTAGATCAAAAAGAATAATCATCCGGACTCTGGCCATTATGTTCCCGAGTCGAATTTTGTCATCAATTTTAAATTCATCGATAATTTTCCTTATTGAAATATTAATAACGCTAACTCCATTTAAATCAATATTTATATTTTTCCTCGGATTATAATCCATTTGGACGGCAAAAATATTTTCCGCAGGTAAAACTTTCTTCAATAAATAAAGGGCCACGGTTGAATCAATTCCTCCGGATAAACCCATAACGACTTTATCAATTTTCTGCTCTTTGAAGGTCATTTTCAAGAATTCGGTTATTCTCTTAACATTTTGTTTTGGGTTGATTGAAAGCGGGCTTTTCATGGGTATAGTATACTATTAAAGTAAAAAAATTTCTAATTTCTAATTGGTTATTGGGAATTTTTTAGATTAATTAGATTAATTAGAATAATTAGATCAATTAGGTTAATTTATGAAACACAAAACAGCTCTCATCGTCGGCCGTTTTCAGCCCTTTCATAAGGGTCATCTTTTTTTGATAAAAAGAGCCTTGGAAAAAGCTGATAAAATCGTGGTTGGAATCGGAAGCGCAAATATCTCAGACGTTAATAATCCTATTGATTTTGAAGCTAGAAAAAAAATTATTAAAGCGGTCGCTTATAAAGAAAAATTTGAAGATAGATTGATCAAAATAGTCCCCCTTGACGATTTTTTTAATGATAAAAAATGGCTGACAAATTTAAAAAAACAAGTAGGTGAATTTGATTTAGCTTTAGGTCACAACGAATGGACAAATAATATTTTAAAAAAAGCCGGTTATAAAGTCTTGAAAATTAATTATTATAAAAGAGGAATATATGAAGGATGGAGAATCAGAAAGTTGATTAAACAAGAGAAGAAGTGGCAGGATCGTGTACCAACATACCTTATATCAAATATCAAAGATCAAATATCAAAGATACAGATCAAAAATCAAAAATTCAATCACGTGGTGCTTGGGGGTACGTTTGACAGATTTCATCTTGGACATAAAAAATTATTAACGAAAGCTTTTGAGGTTGGGAAAAAAATTACCATTGGTATTGCCACAGAAGAGATCTATAAAAATAAATTTTTATCTGAAACAATTGAGTCGTTCGATATTAGACAAAAAAATATTAATAATTATATAAATTACCATCTCAGCAACGATCGAGCAAAGATGGTAAAAATGATTCCTTTTTCAGAATTTACTGGTGGGGCTGACAGAATAAAAGAGATTGATGCGATCGTGGTTTCGAGAGAAACTTTTCCTAACGCATTAAAAATAAACGAACTAAGAAAAGAAAATAGATTGCGACCGATGACGATTGTGATTATAGAAGATGTTTTGGCTGAAGACGGAAAGTTAATTAATTCAGAACGAATTCGAGCTGGTGAAATCGATTATAATGGTTTGTCCTACGCCCTACTCCCTACGCCCTACAACCTAATAAAAATGCCTGAGAGTTTACGTCCTGCGTTGCAAAAACCGCTAGGGGAAATATACAAATCAGTTCATCAAGTTATAAAGTTCATCAAGTTTGTCAAGCCAATCCAGATCATAACAGTTGGGGATATTATTACTGATTCCTTATTAAAGGAAGGAGTTAATCCGGACGTGAAAGTGATAGATAACAGGTCGCGACGAGAAAGCTATATAAGGTCTGACCCTTTTTTGTCGACTATAGAAAAGGGTCAGACCTTGATAAACAACCCTGGCACGATCAACCTAAAAGCAGCAGAAGTTATTAAAGAAAAAATTAAATCGGCTCTTTATAAGAAAGAAAAATCTTGGATTGTAGTTGATGGAGAAGAAGATCTCCTTACCTTACCAGCCATTTTATTTGCCCCTCTCAACTCATTAGTTCTCTACGGCCACTGGAAGCACGGGATCATTGCAATTGTAGTTGATGAAGAAATAAAAGAAAAAGTAAG
>PEVZ01000068.1:0-1081 GCA_002779665.1 Candidatus Roizmanbacteria bacterium CG06_land_8_20_14_3_00_34_14
TAGCTGGCTTCAGACATTTTACATAGTTGGAGCAATTAGTTTGTTGGCAGTGGCAATCGTTCTCTATCCTACTTTAAGAGATAAAAATAAATAGTATTTTGCTATACTATCCATGACGTGAAAAATAAATATGTGATTCGACGAATGACAAAATCAGACCTTGATATTGCTATTTCTTGGGCAGCTAAAGAGGGTTGGAATCCAGGACTTTTTGACCGCGATGCTTTTTACAACACTGATCCTAAAGGATTTTTTATGGGTTTTTTAAACGGTAAACCAATTTCTTGTATTTCAGCTGTCTCTTATGGAAAAGACTTTGGCTTTATCGGTTTGTACATTGTTCATGCAAATCATAGAAACAAAGGCTATGGAATAAAAATTTGGGATAAAGCAATCAAGTATTTGAAAATGCAAAACATTGGGCTAGACGGTGTGGTCGGGCAACAGGAAAATTATAAAAAGTCAGGATTTAGATTAGCATATAGAAATATTCGTTACGAGGGAAATGGAAAAAAATATGAAGTTGTTAATAAAAATTTAATTAATGTTAAGTATATTCCATTTGATGTTTTAGTTAAATTTGATAGTAAATTCTTTCCACTTTCTCGTCCCCTATTTTTGAAACACTGGATTGAAGAACCAGAAAGTTTAACACTTTGTTTTTTAAAGAATGACAAATTATTAGGTTATGGAATGATTCGCAAGTGCGTCACCGGTTACAAAATCGGCCCTTTATTTGCTGATACCAAATTAATAGCAGAAGATATTTTTAGGGAATTAAATAATTTTGCTGTTGATTCTTTGATTGTTATTGATATCCCAGAAGCAAACAAGGAAGCAATAGAACTTGTTAATAAATATAAAATGAAGCCGATGTTTGAAACGGCCAGAATGTACACAAAAAAACCACCAATTATTAATTTAAATAAAGTGTTTGGTGTGACCACTTTTGAACTTGGTTAATATGAAGAAAAACAATCATTTATTTAATACGATTACTCAAATTGCCATTCCTGTTTTGACGGTAGGAACACAAATAGCTATTGCTTTAAAATATCCTCAATGGGGATTGGTAATTAAT
>PEVZ01000068.1:1108-7100 GCA_002779665.1 Candidatus Roizmanbacteria bacterium CG06_land_8_20_14_3_00_34_14
TGGTAATTAATTTGATTTCCCAGCCATTTTGGATTTATTCATCTTGGAAGGCTTATAAAAAAGCTGGTCAAGTAGGATTATTAATTACAACAGTCTTGGTTACGGTAGTTATTTTGTTAGGAATAATAAATTATTTTTTTATGTAATGGTATGATGACTCATATGAACGACTACAGTAAAGAATTAGCATTTGCGAAAGCTATAGCCTTAAAGGCTGGTGAAATTATTACTAAAAATTTTATTCATTCAACAATCACAACTAAATCAAATTTAACACCGGTAACGGAAACGGATCTCGCCATTTCAAAATTGGTGATAGAAGAAGTTAGGAAAAATTTTCCAAATCACGAAGTCTATGATGAAGAACTCCAGCACGAGTCTCACAACGCAGAATTTATTTGGGTTTGCGACCCTGTTGATGGGACAATTCCCTTCTCTCATCACATTCCCACTTCAATGTTTTCATTAGCACTTTGCCATAACGGTGAACCGGTTGTTGCCGTTATTTATGACCCTTTTATGAAACGAATGCTTTATACAAAAACAAAATCACCATCTTATATGAATGAAAAAGAAATTTACGTTAAGCCGGGAAAATTTATTCTCGGTGATTTTATTTTCGGGATTCCTTATTGGAATTTGGACTTTGATACAAATAAATATTTTAAGTTACTTTTTGATAAAAAAATAAGAGTCACGTATGTTGAGTCAATTGTTTATCAATCGATGATAGTGGCAATCGGAATTTCAAAAGCAATGGTTATTATTGCGGCCAGTCCGTGGGATCGGGCGGCTGCAAAAATGATTATCGAAAACGCCGGTGGAATTTGCACTGATGAAAATAAAAAAAGACTGACGGTCTTTGGCAATCCAAAATATTTCATCGCTACCAATAAGGAAGTCCATAATGAAATAATGGAAATAGTCCAAAAATGTCTCCAAAAATAGGATTTTAAACTATTGAAATATCCATTTTTTTGTTACGATCGTAACGAAAAACATCACCCTTTGAAGCTAAATCAACAAAAAATGAAAAATATTTTTTTATATTGGTGTTTTGTTTTTTTAGATTACTCTTTTATTTTTTGTGCACTCCCTGATATATAACTAATATATTTTTATTATAATATCCTCAAAGGACACTGAAATAATAAATATGAAAAAAATCAAAGCAATTCTCAGCGATTATGATGGAACTTTAGCTGATCAAAATGGAAATATTCTTCAGGGGGTAAAGAATCTGATAAAAAAAATTCAAAATAAAAATGTCAGTTTTTCTTTGGCAACCGGCCGTGCCTATTACAGTTCGATCAGAAAAGTTGAAAACGAATTAGAGATCAAAGGAATTCACATACTTCATGGAGGAGCAATGATCTTCGATTCGGTAAATAACAAAATCCTGCTTCTTCAGTCAATCTCGAGTGAGTCAGTCAAAAAAATTATCAAATATTTTCAAGTCCAAAAACTTATTTTTTCCATGGAAACAAAAAACTCAGTATTTGTTTCAAAAAAAGTAAAAGGCAGTTTACATTATCCAGATCTTATTAATCAGGCTGTTAGCAAATATAAAAATAATGAACCTATTCTTAAGATAGTTATTTATGCAAAGGCAAACAAATTATCTGAAAAACAGATTGAACTTCATAAAAAAAACCTTCAAAATATTTGTTCAGACATTTCAATCCATAATTTTGAATATTTTGATTCCTTTGGATCTGATATTACTTCTGAAAAAGCGACAAAACACACAGGAGTTCTAGAATTCATCAAAATACTCAATCTTTCACCTGATGAAGTGGTTGCAATAGGCGACGGACACAATGATTACCCGCTTTTTACTGCCAGTGGATTTGGTATTGCGATGGCAAATGCACCGAAAGAATTAAAGGAAATTGCCGACTTAATTGTTTCAAAAGTTACCGAAGGTGGCATGATTGAAGCGTTAAAATATATTGACGAGAATTTAACATAGTACAATTATGAAAGACGTGAAGATTGATTCATCCTGGAAGACAGTTTTGAAATCGGAATTTGAGAAACCTTATTGGCAAGAACTGACCGAGTTTGTTCGCCAACAGTATTTGTCAGGTAAAGTCTATCCGCCGGCAAAAAATATTTTTCGGGCCTTTGATCTTTGCCCGATCGATCAAGTCAAGGTCGTCATCGTCGGACAAGATCCCTACCACGGTCCAAATCAGGCTAATGGTCTATCATTTGCAGTTTCCGACGGAGTCACCCTCCCTCCATCTCTTAAAAATATTTATAAAGAAATTCAAAATGATTTGGGTATCAATCCCCTACCGTCGGGTGATCTTTCCCGTTGGGCTTCGCAGGGTGTCCTGATGTTAAATAGTGTTTTAACAGTTGCGGCCGGTAATCCGGCATCTCATAAAGCAAAAGGTTGGGAAAAGTTTACCGATGCCATTATTAAGTCACTTAATGAAAATCGACAAAACATCGTCTATCTGCTTTGGGGAAAATATGCACAAGTCAAGGGAGAGGTAATTGATAGAGAGAAAAATTTGGTTTTAATTTCCGCTCATCCATCGCCCTACTCAGTCGCTAATTTTTTTGGTAATCATCATTTTTCAAAATGTAATCAATATTTAGAAGAGAATGAGATTAAAGCTATTGATTGGCGCTAAAAGTGTTATAATATTTCTATGAACATCAAGGATTTAACCGATGAAGTCGAGGAAGTCTCCAAGATCTACTCAAAAAAATTTGATATTGACCGCGATGGTAATTGGTTTGTCCTAAAACTTCAGGAAGAAATGGGCGAGCTTATCCAATCTTATTTGATGATGATTAAGCAGGGTCGTCATAAGGGGAAAAGTCCGGAGGAAATAAAAGATGATTTTCATAAAGAAGTCGCCGACGTTTTTAGTCATATTTTATTATTGGCAAAATTTTATCAGATTGATTTGGAAAAAGAAGTTGAAGAAAAATGGTTAAAATGGAAAGAATAATTTGATAAAATAATTCTATGTTTAAAAAAATGGATTTGAAGATCGTTAAATTGGATTTAGTGATTGCAATTTATATTGCCTGTGTTGCCATCTCAGAATTAATGGGTGGGAAAACTTTCCCCTTACTTCATATAGGTAAATTTACCTGGAATGCCAGTGTGGCGATTTTTGTCATCCCGATTATTTTTTCAATTAATGATGCTATCGTTGAAGTGTTTGGGGTAGAAAGAGCTAAAAGTGTTTATCGATCGAGCTTGATAACCATTATTATATTTATGCTGTTTTCTTTTTTGGCAATTAGGCTTCCGGCCTCAAGTAGATTTGCATCGAGTGAATCTGCTTATGATTTAATTTTTGGCCAGTCAATGAGAATTTCTTTTGCCAGTTTACTTGCTTTTACGATTTCTGACTTTGTTGACATAATTGTTTTTCAAAAAATAAGAGAGAAGATCGGTAAAAAAGCCTTGTGGTTAAGAAGTAATCTCTCCAATTTTGTTTCTCAGTTTATTGATACGTGCGTATTTATGTTCTTAGCATTTTATGCTTTTAATAAAGGTTTTGCTGATAATTTTTCATTTTTATTTAGTTTGATAATTCCCTATTGGTTGCTTAAATGTTTTATGTCAATTATCGAAACTCCATTTGTTTATGTTGCAGTTCGTTGGTTAAAAGGGGAAAATAAAAAATGAAAATAACGATGGTGATGCTGATGACAGTTGATGGAAAAACTACCCGAGGGGAAAATAAAAATATTTATACTTGGACTTCTTCAGAAGATCAAAAACATTTTTTCTCGCTGATTAAAAAAAATAATTTAATTGTTATGGGAAGGAAAACTTTTGAGGCATCCCGCCCGGTTATTAGGTTAGAAAAAGGAAAATTGAGAATCGTCTTAACTCATCATCCGAAAAAATATTCTAAAGAATCAGTCACAGGTCAGTTAGAATTTTCAAATGAAAATCCGGAAAAATTAATTAAACGAATGGAGGGCTTAGGTTATAAAAAAATTCTTTTGGTTGGAGGGGCGACTATAAACGGATTATTTTTGAAAGAAAATTTAGTTGATGAATTATATTTGACAATTGAGCCGAAAATATTTGGATCAGGAAAAAATATTATAGAAGGACAGTTATTAGATAAGTTTTTGCAGTTAATTAATGTTAAAAAATTAAATAAAAAAGGAACTTTGTTATTAAGGTATAAAATTATTTAGCGTTCAAGATTTGATTGACATCAAGCTGATCGATTTTTTCGTCCCCATTCATATCTAAATCAAAAGTATAGATAGGATTATCTCCGTTTAATGTTTTGCCAATGACTTTATTCCAACAGGATTCAGTCTTTTTACAGTTCAATTGTTTGGAAATGATATCTTCATCGGTGGTATCGACTTTTTCATCTTTATTTATATCCTCGCTTTTGTAGATAGAAGTTGATTGATTGATAGTCGGAGCAGGAGATAATATTTTTTTTAGAAAACCTGATGTAAAATAAATAATCAGTAAGATGATAGAAATAATAATTGACGTTGTAAATATTTTATTCATAATTTAATAATACCAGTTTTCTTGAAACGTTCAATTAATTTTTTGTTCCTCTCTTTTTGTTTTTCCAACATTTTATTAGATGAAAAAAATAAACCTGGAAAAAATTGCTGATTTTCAAAGACAACTCTTTTTGCATAAGGAATAATTTTTTGGGCAAATAATTCGAGCATTTCGTCAGTCATACTATCAATCGGAAGTGAGTCGTCTAATCGACTGCCAATTGGAAAATGAATACCATTGAAAAGTTGCCGTCCATTTTTATCTTTGAGTAAGATGTACATCTTAAGTTCTTCAACAATTATTGACCAATTAGTTTCTAAAGTCGTTATTGAATTTGCAACATAATGATAGATATCCAACATCCCGCTTGAGTTGATATTATTTTCCCTATAAATAATTATTTGCTTTATTGCATCTTCAATTCCCCTTTTCCCGCTAAGGTGATTTTCAATCCATATTTTTTTTGGTCGTTGATGAAAGATTATTTGTTTTGTGAAATTTTTCTCAAAATATGGAGCATGAGATAAAAATTCAATTTCAGGAAATTTTTTCAAAAGAATTTTAACATTACAAATTCCAAGATTGACCAATGTCATAATAATTTTTCCTGAAAAATTCAACTGGTTTTCTCCTCCGGTTTTTCCGTGAAACTCAAGAACAGGGATATCATTATTTCTAAGGATCATCACTAATTTAATTAATCTCCACAATGGTTTAAAGGCAATCGCCTCAACACCATCAAGCGTCTTATTGTCAAAATATTCCTGCCATAGATAGAGAAATTGTCCGGGATTTCCTAAGAAACCAATTGAATCAGTTGAGACTAAATATCGCGGTCGATTTTGTTTTGACATAAGAAAAGAATTAAATTATACTGTTTTATCTTAAAGAGTTCAGGGTCTTTGAAAAAAAATATGTTTTTTCTTAGTAGTGGAACGATTCATCGTTCAATAATAATTCATTAAATTGATTATTATGGTGTGACCTGCCTGCCGGCAGGCAGATAAATCACACCACTACGTATTATGTATAATAGTGAACTCTTACGCTTTATCTTATGAAAAATAGAGTGCTGATATTTATAATTTTAGGAGTTATAATAGTTGGTACTTTTGGATTTTTATTTAAAAATATGAAAAAAACTGCGAAGACTAATAAAGCAAAAATATTAACAGCAGTTTTGCATACTGAAAAGGGAGATATGACTGTTTCCTTAAATACTAATGATACACCTAAAACTGTCAATAACTTCGTCACTCTTGCCAAAAAAGGATTTTATAATGGGACAATCTTTCATCGGGTTATTAAAGGATTTATGATCCAAGGTGGCGATCCAAAAGGTGACGGAACCGGCGGACCAGGATATAAATTTGACGATGAGCCTTTTACCGGAGAATATACGAGGGGGACGATTGCGATGGCCAATGCGGGACCAGATACTAATGGCAGTCAATTTTTTATTATGCACGCTGATAA
>PEVZ01000068.1:7121-14898 GCA_002779665.1 Candidatus Roizmanbacteria bacterium CG06_land_8_20_14_3_00_34_14
AAATCGTTGACGCAATTGCTGAATCGGAAGTCCGCCCGAGTTTTTCCGGAGAAAATTCTACTCCAGTCAGTCCGACTAAAATTCTTTCAATTGATGTAAAATAAATGAATGTTTATTAAAAAACAATATAAAATCATTCTTGCTATTGTTATTTCTCTTGTTTTTACTTTAGCAATCACAAAAACGTTTTTTTTCGATGGTGTGCCAAAAATTAATGCAGAGAAAATAAGTCGAACTTTAAAAAATATTAAAGATAATATTACAATTTTTAAAAATACTTTTGCTTATAGGATGTCTTCAAATAAGATCGATTACAATCAAGTTTTTACAGATCAACCTGCGTCGATAAATTTTGTAGCGAAGCATACATTATCACCAACTGATTTTATTTATCCAACCGAAATTATCCAACCAACTATCGAGCCAACTATCCAACCAACTATCGAGCCAACTATCCAACCAACTATCGAGCCAACCCTTTTTAAGCCAACTACTCATTCACGCGTGATTCCATCTCCAACACGAAGAATGTTAACACCTACAAAAAGGCCGACTCGAAAACCAACCAGGTTACCTTCCTTGACTCCAACTGAAAAAAGAAATCCCTTATTCATTCAAGATCCTCTCAATCAACCTTATTACAACCCTTCAAAGGCATATCTTTGTTATACCCCAGCGAAATTTATTGAAGTCTACGCAGACGATGCACCAATTAATTCCTGTTATAAAAGTATTAAGTCAAATGTTGATGCTAATTTAACTTCGGTTGATATTTTGGGTAAAACAATTACTGTCCATAAACTTGCCTATCCGGCTTTTAAAGCGGTTGCCAACGAATTAAAAAATTTTAGCGGATATAAAATTAAGACGGCATATGCTTATGTATTCCGATGTAATACGGCGGCATCAACTGGCGATTCCTGGGATGTTTGTCAACCTGGTTGTGTTATCGGATCACATGCTTTTGGTATTGCCGTAGATATCAATGAAGATGAAAATTGTTTTGGTTGCTCGACTTATACTATGCCTATGAAGATTGTTGATGCATTTGAGTCCTATGGTTTTCGTTGGGGTGGTAGGTATAAATCGATTTTTAATTCAACGATAGACGCGATGCATTTTGAATACATGTATGATTTATGTAAGGACATTAAATAGTTCATAAAGTATTTAAAGTTATAAAGTTTGTAAAGCAAAGCATCTTTATGAACTTTAGAGACTTTATAAACTTTACAAACTCGCTTGCGTCGTTTAATATTATTGCATGGAAATAAAGGAAGCAATTTTACGTTTCTTAGAATACTGTGAACTTGATAAAAATCTTTCTCTCAAGACGGTCAAGATGTATAGCTACTATTTGAATTTTTTTCAGAAGTGGTTATATAACACTCATAAAACAGAAATTTTTCCAGTTGGAAAAATAGACGATAATATTGTCAGGAACTTCCGTCTATATCTTTCTCACGAATATAAAAACCTATATAAGGGTGCTCTGAAGCGCCAAACACAAAATTACTTCTTAGTAGCACTCCGGAGCTTCCTCCGCTACTTAGTCCGCCAGCGCGTGGCATCGCTCTCCCCAGATATGGTTGAGCTCGGGAAAAATCGTGATCGGATAATAAAATTTTTGTCGCCAGTTGAATTAAAAAGATTATTTGAAATTGTTGATTCAAAAGATGAAAAAGGGCTTCGAGATAGGACGATTTTGGAGGTGCTTTTTTCTACTGGTCTTAGAGTCTCAGAGTTAGTTGCTTTAAATCGTGAACAGGCTAATATCCAGTCGGGAGAGTTTGGTGTAGTTGGTAAGGGTGGGAAAGGCCGGGTCGTATTTCTATCAAAAAATGCTAAAACTTGGTTAGGCCTTTATTTGGCTAAAAGATCTGATCCGTATCGCCCCCTATTTATACGCTATTCCGGTCCGAAAGGAAACGAAGGATTGACTGATGAGAGTTTGAGGCTCTCTGCCAGGTCAATTGAGAGGATGATCGATAAGTACCGTAAAATGGCAGGGATTACTATACGGATTGGTCCACATATCCTTAGACATTCTTATGCGACGGATTTGCTATCTCACGGAGCAGACCTTAGGTCAGTCCAAGAAATGCTCGGTCATAAAAATATTGCCACGACCCAAATATATACTCACGTGACAAACTTTGGATTAAGACAGATACATGAAAAGTTTCATTCAGGAAATAAGTAAAGAGTCTGTAAAGTTATAAAGTTCATAAAGTTCATAAAGTTTATAAAGTTTATAAAGTTTATAAAGTGAAGAAGTATATTGTTAAAATCTTGTTAAGCTTATCAATAATTTTTTTTATTGTCATATTTTCCTACCTTTCAATTCGTCGGAATAAAACTCTCAATTCATATTATTACGACCTTGGAATTATGAATCAAGTCGTTTACAACACTTCCCACGGACGATTTTTAGAAATGACTAATCAGGATTTGAAAAAAAATGTTTCCCGTTTGGCTATTCATTTTGATCCGATTTTGGCAATATTTGCTCCATTTTACAAAATATATGAGGGACCGGAAGTATTACTTATTGGACAAGTAATAATATTAGGCTTAGGAGCTTTGGCAGTTTTTTTAATTTCTAAAAAAGTTTTGAAAAAAAAATTAATCAGTCTGATATTTTCTCTAAGTTATTTGTTTTATTTTTCAATTCAGAGGACGGCACTTTTTGATTTTCATGCGGTCACCCTTGCGACTACTTTTTTTCTTTTTGCTCTCTATTTTAATTTAGTGAAAAAAAATTTCTGGTATTATTTTTTTATTTTCTTAAGTTTAATGACAAAAGAACATATTGGATTAATTGTATTTTTTTTAGGCGGATATTTATTTTTTATTAAAAAACAAAGAAAAACTGGAATAATAACGGCGATTTTAGGTGTGATATTTTTTGTTGCTACTGTTTACTTTATTATCCCCTACTTTAGAGGTAGTGAACATTTTGCCACAGGTTATTTTATTAATATAAAATCACGTTTGCCAACTATTATCAGAGATGGAAAGAGTTATTTTAAATTAATAATGAGTCCTTTATTTTATGCCCTTTTTTCACCATTGACATTATTGATCGCCTTACCTGAGTGGGCCATAAATATTTTAAGTATTAATTCAAATCAGCGTTCGATTTATTTTCATTACAATTCCATAATCGTTGCCTTCTTATTTTATTCTTTAATTTTGGGTTATAAAAATTTTGACAAAATTATTAAAAATAAATTTATAAAAAGTATAGTTTTCTTAATTTTTATATTAGTAAATTTTTACTCAATTTATTTATATAACCCTATCCCCTATTTTGTGAAACAACCTACTATTTATAAGGATATTAATAAAATAAAGAGTCGGTCGATTCAGTTCTGGGTTGATAAACTTAAAGATGAAAATATTAAAGTTTCAACTACTCCAAAATTAGCGCCTTTTTTTACCAACCGAAAATATTATTATAACTTTCTTTATGATACTGCCTACGCCTCAATGGGAAAAACCGATGAAGATATTTATAAAAATGAGATTGATAAATATACCCTCGCCGATTATATTATCATTAACCGATCTGAAATTGGAGATATTTCGAAGGAAAATATCCCGGTCAAATTTTATTTTAAATTATTAGATGACAAGAATTTTAAGATGGAATTTGGCGATGACCAAGGTGAGAATAGTATCGAGGTGTATAAAAGAGTTAAAAGTCTATAAAGTTCATAAAGTAAAAATGATATCAATAATAATTCCTTTTTACAACGAGAGCGAAAGCATCCCTGTATTAATTAATCGATTAATCGATACATTAGAAAATCAAAAGGAAAAGTGGGAAATTATATTAGTAGACGATGGAAGTATTAAAGGTTATGAGTTAGGGGTTATGGGTTATGAGGATAAAAATATAAAAATAATTAAGCATAGAAAAAGGTTGGGAAAAGGTGACGCCTTAAAATCGGGAATTGAAAATTCGATTGGCGATAAAATAATTTTTATGGACGGAGATTTGCAGGATGATCCGGTCGATCTAAAAAAATTTATTGGAAAAATAGATGAAGGATATGATTTTGTCAATGGAATAAGAGAAAAACGCAATGATAATTTGTTAGTTAAATTTTATTCGAAAATCGTTGCCTGGTTTTTAAAAACTTTTTTGGGCTCCCCGTATACGGATATTAATTGTGGTTATAAAGGATTTAAAAAAGAAGTTTTAAAGGACTTTATTTTTTATGGAAATAATTTCCGTTTTTTTCCGCTGGCCGTGTTCTATAATGGATTTAAGGTGACGGAAATAAATGTTAAAAATAATATGAGAAAATTTGGAAAATCTAAGTTTGGTCCTGGTAAATTATTTACAGGTTTACTTGATACATTGACGGCCTATTTCTTATTTAAATTTTCCGAAAAACCGCTTCATTTTTTTGGTATTTTTGGAGGAATGTCATTTTTTTTCGGTTTTTTAATTTTAGGATATCTCGCCATTGAAAGAATTTTTTATAGAGTGATGCTCTATCGAAGACCAATTCTTTTTTTAGGAATGCTGTTAGTCATCGTCGGTATACAGGTCGTGATGACTGGGATAATTGGAGAGCTAATAGTTTTTTTAAATAAAAAAACAAAATGAACCCAATTCTTGCTCTTATTATTGCTAACGTCATTTGGGGTATGGCCTCGCCGATTTTTAAGTTCGCATTGACCAATATTCCGCCGTTTACTTTAGCTTTCATCCGTTTCTTTTTTGCCGGATTGATTTTTTTGCCGATAGCCTTGAATAAATGGCAAAAATTAACTGCGAGACAATGGTTGAAAATTATTTTAGTCGGATTTTTTGGTATTACCATCAACATTTCATTTTTCTTTATGGGATTAGGAAAAACCGAGAGTATCAATGTACCAGTGATTGCCTCTTCCGGTCCAGTATTCGTTTATTTATTATCGATAATATTTTTGAGGGAAAAACCAAAATTAAAAGTATTGGCGGGAATGCTCTTTGCGTTGTCAGGAGTATTTCTTATTATATTATCACCTCTTATTTTAGATGGAAAAAAATTTGTTTTTCGGGCAATTGAAGGAAATCTGTTTATATTAATTGCAACTTTTGGAAGTGTTTTACAAGCAGTTTTTGGTCATGGTGTCTTAAAGAAAGTAAATGCCCTTCAGGTTTCAGCAATTACTTTTTTATTTGGAAGCCTGACTTTTATACCATTTATTCCAAAGGAACTTGCCATCTGGGATATTTCGTTTCTTAATTTTGCCGGATTGACTGGGATAATATATGGTGTTTTTTTTTCGACTGCCTTAGCTTATTTTCTTTTTTACTATGGAGTTTCAAAACTTAATGCTCAGGAAGTGGGAATTTTCACTTATATTGATCCTTTGGCTGCAATTGTTGTGGCAGGTCCACTACTCAATGAGTATCCAAATTTATTCTATTTGATCGGTGGAGTCTTAATTTTTGGAGGAATTTATTTTGCCGAAGGACGTGTGCATTGGCACCCGTTTCACCGATTAAAAAATACTACTAATACTACAAATAAATAAATACTACCAATAAATGAAAAACAAAATAATCAATGATTAAATAATTTAATTATTTGTTTATTGAATTATTTATTTGATTATTAGTAGTATTGGTCGGATTGGTAGTATTTGTAGTATTAATTTTAAGTATTTTGTTAAAATATATTATGTCTAAGATTTTAATCACTGGTGCTGGTGGCTACATCGGTTCGGTTGCCACTGATTTATTTTTGTCGAAAGGTTACGAAGTTGTAGGGATTGACAACTTTCAAACAGGATACAAGGAGCCGTTGGAATTATTAAAAAATAAATATCTGGGTAAATTTCATTACTATGAAGCTGATTTAAAAAATGACCTCTCCCCTATCTTTGAGAAAGAAAAAGATATCGCCGCGGTTATTCATTACGCCGCTTCTTGTTTGGTTGACGAGTCGATGAATGACCCGGGGAAATATTTTTTGAATAATGTAGCCGTGACCTCCAATCTACTTTCCACAATGGATAAATATAATATCAAGAATATTATTTTTTCTTCAACTTGCGCAATTTATGGTGAGGCAAAATATTTTCCAATTGACGAAAAACATCCTCTTAAACCAACGACTCCCTACGGCGCTTCAAAGAAAATGGCTGAAGAAGTCATTTCTTGGCACGGAAAATTAAAAGGTTTCAATTATATGATCCTTAGATATTTTAATGTTTGCGGTGCATCAGAGGATGGGTCGATCGGCGATTCCAAAAAACCTTCCTCTCTTTTGGTACAAAATGCAGTTCGGGGCGCTTTGGGTATCGAAAAATTTTTCCTAACCTGTCCGGAAGTTGATACTCCTGATAAAACCCCAATACGAGACTATATTGACGTAGTTGATTTAAATGAGGCTCATTTAAAAGCTTTAGAATATTTATTATCAACAAAAAAAAGTGAAATAATAAATTTGGGGACTGGGACAGGTAGCTCAGTTTTGGAAGTAATTAATCAAGTTAAGAAATTAACCGGTGTTGAGATTCCAATTTTAAAAGCTAATATCAGACAAGGAGATGATGCTAAGAAAGTGGCAGACATAAAAAAAGCGGAAAAAATTTTAGGTTGGAAACCGAACAAAACGATTGAAGATTCAGTCAGATCTCTCATTGTTTGGTATAAAAGCCATCCGAACGGTTGGGAGAAATAATTGGTATAATATATATTCAAAGCGGGATTAGTTCATCGGTAGAATATCTGCTTTCCAAGCAGAGGGGACGGGTTCGACTCCCGTATCCCGCTCTTTAGGTTGTTGTAACAGTCTAAATTAATGTTTAATAAAAAAATTCTTCTCATTTTTCTCTTCGCTTTCTTAATTCGTTTAATTGCTCTTAATCAATCCCTCTGGCTTGACGAAGCGATCACCGCCAGTGTGGTGAAGAACTTTAGTTTTTTACAGATTATCACTAAATTTTCTCCGACCGACTTTCATCCCCCGCTATATTATCTATTTATGAAATTATGGACGAATATGTTTGGTTACTCAGAAATAGCTTTAAGAATGCCTTCGGTTTTATTTAGTTTGGGAACGGGATGGGTAGTTTATTTGATTGGCGGGGTTTGGTCCGCAGTATTCTTCCTATTTAATCCACTGATAGTTTATTACTCTCAAGAAGCCCGTATGTATATGATAGTAACTTTTTTTCTCACCGTGGCGTTATATTATTTTCTTAAAAACAGGAACCAAATTATATTTGGACTGTTTATTTCTTTAGCCCTTCTAACATTCTATGGATCAATATTCCTGATAGTTAGTTTTCTATTGTTTTCCTTATACAAAAAGAATTATAAATTTTTTCTACTTAATACTTTCTACTTAATACTGACTACTTTAATCATCAGCCCTCTCCTTTATCAGCAACTAATTAATTCTAAAGTTGCCCTTAGTCAAGTCACCAATTGGTCAATAGTACTTGGTAAAGCCAATCTAAAAAATCTACTTTTAATTCCAATAAAATTTTCAATTGGCAGAATTAGTTTTTATCCTAAGTGGTTGTATTGGGGAATAGCAGGAACCTGGACAGCGTTTATTTTGTTTATTATAAGGAAGACAGTCCTTCTTATAAGGACTGTCCTTATTAAGACTGTCTTTTATTTACTTATTTTTCCACTAATCTTGGGATTCTTAGTTTCATTTTTTACCCCAATGTTGCAACATTTTCGATTCATCTATTTAATTCCTATCTTAGCAATCATTTTAGCCTCTGGAAAAAAAACTTCGATGTATCGATACATCGA
>PEVZ01000068.1:14910-17472 GCA_002779665.1 Candidatus Roizmanbacteria bacterium CG06_land_8_20_14_3_00_34_14
TTATTTTTTCGTTAGTTTATTTATTATCTTCTCAATTCCATCGTGAGGATTGGAAAAGTCTAGTCAAGAGTCTTCCAAAAAATGTTCCTGTCTATATGATTTTATCGTCGAGTGATCCGGTGAAGTATTACAGTCAAAGTTCGAACGTTTTAACGTTAGAAAGTTCAAAAGACAGTAAGCAAAAAGAAATAATTATCATACCATATACCGCGGATATTTATGGTTTGGACTATAAAACTTTATTAAGTAAAAACGGTTATCAACTAAAAAAAGAAGTCAGTTTTCGCGAAGTCACCTACGAACGATGGGCTAAATAGTCTTGTCAGGAAGCTTTCTGTATTCAAAATAAGATGTCAGCGAAAGAATTATAAACCCAATAAAAAATGATAAGGCCAAAGCGTAAGGAGGTCCTGCCACTTTCATTTTTGGAATAAGATAATAACAACCAAAAGTTATAACGATAAAAATTGCTAAATTGGCAATCAAAATATAGGCAGGTTTTTTGACGGTATATAGAAGAAATAATACCGGCAGATTAAGAAAGGTATAGATAATATATGGCCAAGTTAAAGTCTTGGTAATGATGGCGGTTTGAGAAAATTTTTCGGTAAAGAATATATAAAAAATTACATTTGGTGTAAAAAATAGCGCGATAAAAAAAGCGGTTGGAATTAGTAAATAGACTATTCCGGTTTTAAATTCTCTCCTTACCTCCTCCTTGGTAGAAATTTTTGAAAATCTTGGCGAGAGAACTTGAGTGATGCTGGCTATAGAGGCGATAACGGTCAAAATTATTTTTTGAGCCAGTCCATAGTAGCCGACCTCCGGTGACTTCGACAAAAAATAAGATAGTAAAAAAAGATCCATTCTCTGTGCCAAATTAAAAAATTGGGAAGCAATAAAAAATGTAATCGTATAACCAAAACGGAATTCTTCTTTTTTTACCGGTGCTTTTAAAATATTAAAAACGATATGTTTTTTTTCAAAAAATAAAAGAATAAAAAAAACAATCGGACCAATAATTCCAAAAACAAAGATAATCGAACCGACGGTAATCAGATGTAGAGGAATAAGAATAAATATGATGATAGTTTTTATCAAGTTGGAAAGATTTAAAAAAATATTTGCCTTTAAAAATCTTTTTGCCGCAAAGAGGACATTTATAGCATAGTTCTGCCAGACAAGAAATAGGACAGAGAATGTCGTCACATAAAGCTCCCACCAGGGGGCGCCCGTCTTAAAAAAAATTTTATCCAAATAAGGGAAGAAAATAAAAAGAAGACAAATAATTATTAATGAAAAAATAGTTTGGTAAAAAAGAATTGTTTTTAAAAATATATAAATATTCCTGTGTTTTTTTTCAATCATCACCGGTAGATAAGAATAAATGCTGGCCGTTGTCCCGAAATCAAGAATATTGGCCAGGACGTAGGCAATCCCAAGAAGGACACTCAAAACTCCATACTGGGAAGGGGCTAAAATCCGGACCAGTAGGAAAGCAAAAAAAGCGATAAAAACAACGTTTAGATAGTTGCCGATGGTGTTGATGACGATGTTCTTGCTGGTTGGTTTCTTAATAAAATTAGAAATCCTTTGAATCATCTGTTAATTATAATTGAAATTAAAATAATCTGTTATAATTATACAATTATGGCAAAAACAGCACTTATAACGGGTATTTTAGGACAGGATGGACCTTATTTAGCAAAGTTGTTACTTGAAAAGGGTTATAAAGTTTACGGTCTCATAAGGCGCTATTCAAATCCTAATTTTTCAAATTTGGATTTTTTGGGAATCACTAAAAAAGTTGAGCTTGTGGACGGAGATATGTCTGATGAATCATCCCTGCTTCATCTTGTTAAGAGAACTATGCCTGATGAAATATATAATTTAGCTGCTCAATCATTCGTCGGCGCATCATGGCAACAAGCTAAATTAACAACCGAGATTAATGCTCTTGGAGTTCTTTATATACTTAATGCGATTAAGCTTTTTTCCCCGACGACCAAGTTTTATCAGGCCTCAACTTCAGAGATGTTTGGTACCAGCCACGAAAATGGAGCTCAAGACGAAAATACGATTTTTCATCCCCGCTCCCCTTACGGAATTTCCAAAGTCTATGCCTATTGGATGACGGTTAATTTCCGAGAATCATACGATATTTTTACTTGTAACGGTATTTTATTTAACCACGAATCCCCTATTCGCGGTATTCAATTTGTTTCTCGCAAAATTACCGATGGAGTGGCTAAGATAAAAATGGGTCTCTCAAAAGAATTGCGACTTGGTAATATGGATGCCAAACGTGACTGGGGTTTTGCCGGAGATTATGTCGAGGCGATGTATCTTATGCTTCAAGCAGAAAAACCTGATGATTATGTCGTCGGTACCGGTGAGAATCATTCTGTCAAAGAGTTTGTCCAGTTGGCATTCAAATCTGCCGGAATTTCTGATTGGGAAAAATATGTCGTCATTGATGCCAGATTCAAAAGACCGGCTGAAGTGCCTAATCTGAAAGCCCGACCGACTAAAGCGCAAAAACAATTGGGTTGGAAAGCCAAG
>PEVZ01000054.1:0-7811 GCA_002779665.1 Candidatus Roizmanbacteria bacterium CG06_land_8_20_14_3_00_34_14
TGGGCGGGATTCAATCCGCAAAATCCTCTGGATTTTGCTCAAAATGGGTTCGGATTTCGTCCAATAAGCACCACTCTTCGCTCCCTGATGTGGTAAATCACACTTCGTGATCAAATTTAAATCTTATTCGTAAATATATGAAGAGTGTCCGTAACGTAGTTCAAGCGAAGCGAAAACGAAGTAGGGTTTCTTTTTTGTTAAAATTAAATTGTGTTTCACGTCTATATTCTTCAATTAAAAGATAAAACTTATTATATTGGTTATTCTTCGAATTTAAGGTTGAGGATTGAGGAACATTAAAGAGGGAATGTGTTTCAACAAAAAACTTACGACCAATCAAATTAATATATTACTCAGCTTTTTATACTCAAAAAAAGTAACGAACTTTGAAAAATAACGTATTATTTTGAAGCAGTTAAATACTCCATTGTGCCAGAAACAGTAGCAATTGCCTGTTTTACAAAAAATTCATTCATATCTCCTTTTTGGTTTGATTGTTGTTTTTTTAATAAAACTCTCTGAGTTGTTACCGCTGCTTCATTAAGTAATTTTATTTTTTCACTTGGATCAAAATCACCCGCTGCAATCCACTCAGAAGCGGTTGACAAGACTCCTCTTTCTGCGGCCTTTCTTGCTTCATCAATTGGTTTCTGTCCTTCTTCTTTTACTAATTCCTGACAAACTCCTAATCCAACATTGGTTCCGCCAGCTGTTTTATAAAAAATATTAAAAGCATCCACAGGACGAAGTTCTTTTAACGGTGTAAGTTGACTATCTGTACTAATCATATTTTAAATACTACTACTACTTTTCAAGCGGAAATAATAATATTACTGTCCTTGACATCGTCTTCAGCGTACGTTAATATGTACGCATATGGATCAGACAACGACAATTTCTATCACCGAAGCAAGAAAAAAACTTTTTCTAATTGCCAAAGAGGTTCAAACACCGGGAAGGTCATATACTTTGACCGAAAAGGGAAGGCCAAAGGTAACAATTATTTCTTTTGAAGAATATGATTCTCTAAAAGAAACGATTGAAATATTGACAGAATTTCCAAATTTAAAAAAAGATATGGAAGAAGCAGAAAAAGCCGTTAAAACAGGTGAATATAAAAGTTGGACTACTTTAGAAGATCTTTTAGGAAGGGAAGGATTCGTTTTTCATGATAAGTCCTCAAATAAATATGAAGTTTCAGGTAATGTTAAAACCAAGAGCAGAAAAACAGCTCGAAAAATTACCAAAGGCTGATTATTATCGAATTCTTTCAGCCTTTTCAATATTATCAAACAATCCTTTTATTGGTAAAAAAATGTTGGGTGAGTATTATGGATGTTATAACTACAGAGTTTGGCCATATAGAATAATTTGTAATATATATAAAAAACAGATGTTTGTTTTAATTCTTCAAGTTGGTCATCGTCAGGGAATTTATAAGTGATCCTTCGACTCGCTCACTTTAAGTTATCTATCGACTAAATAATGGCTTTGTGACCGACTAATATAGTGGTTTTGTAGGTTATAAGCGGTTGACAAGAGAGTTTATAAAGTCTATAAAGTCCATAAAGTTATATCGATGGATTATGGCAACACTTAACGATGTCCCAAATGCGGAACGACCGCGGGAGCGCTTAATTAAATATGGCGTTGAATCGCTATCTCTTCAGGAGCTATTATCTCTAATCTTTGGTCGAGGAGTCAAAGGGGAGTCGGTCGCGATTATTTCCCAAAAACTAATTGGTTTATTTGGTTCTTTAGATAAGCTGTCAGAAGCATCTGTTGAAGAGCTAAAAACAATCAAGGGTTTGGGTTTAGCAAAAGCTTGCCAACTCAAAGCCTGTTTTGAAATTTCTAAACGGTTAATTAAGGAAGAAAACTCAAATAAGCATAAAAGTGTCATTGTCAGATCTCCAAAGGATATCTTTCCGCTTTTGAAAGAAAAGATTGTCAATTTTCACAAAGAATATTATATGGCGGTTTCTTTAGACAATCGCAACAAGGTTATTAGCATTGATATTATTTCAATCGGGACATTAACTTCCAGTTTAATTCACCCAAGAGAGACTTTTGAAGTAGCGATAAAAAATCATGCCGGATCAATTATCATCTGTCATAATCATCCATCAGGTGAATTAATCCCATCGGAAGACGATGTTGCTGTCACAAACAGTTTGGTCAAAGCCGGTAAACTTCTTGGCATAGAAGTCGCCGACCACTTAATAATTACAAAAGATGGATATTTTAGCTTCAAAGAAAAGAAAATTATTTAGTTTTTTCAGGCCTAAGTTCTCTTACCTTTAGCTCCGGCCTTCCACATCTCCGACTCTCTCATTGTTTTTAGTTCTTCTCCAAGTTTTTCTCGATAATCAGTCTCGTTAAAAGCTTCTGATGGAGCGTGACCCTTTTTTCGGAGAATATTATATTGAGCTTCCATTATTCCGGCTATTGCTCCCATCAAAACTCCGCGTTCTCCGGTTAAATCCGAATAAACTTCTTTTTATAAAGTTGTCTCAAAAAGATAATCGGAACCAAATTATTTGGTTATTGTAATTTATAATTACTTAACAACTGCAATTGCATCAATTTCGATCAGACAATCTTTTGGTAAACGGGAAACTTCAACGGTGACCCGAGCCGGTTTATTACCGGTAAAATATTCTCCATAAATCTGATTGACTAAACCATAATTATTCATATCTGATAAATATATAGTTGTTTTAACAACATAATTAAAATTACTGCCCCCAGCGGAAATAACCTTTTTAAGATTTTCCATAACCTGCCGAGTTTGTTTTTCAATTCCGTCAACTAATTTATTTGTCTTTGGATCTATTCCAATTTGCCCCGAGCAAAAAATAAACCCATTAACTGCTAATGCTTGCGAATAAGGACCGACGGCAACGGGGGCATCGCCGGTTGAAATAATTTTGATCATAATAATTGATTAATAATTAATAACGTTATCCATTACCGCACCATAATTTGCACTCATAACGTGTTTTGAATATCTTCCCAACCAACCCCGGATAATTTTTAGAACAACCGGTTTTTTTTATTCTATTTTTAGATATAGTACATAATTTATGCTAATGATTACTTTTTTATTTCAAATCCATCAAAAATCTCCTTCGGTTCTTGAGTAAAGATTTGGACGTCCGAGATATGAGAGACAGGTGGGCCTTTCTTGATTATTTCAATTATTTGCTTTACTTTTTCTTCTTCTCCTTGGATTGAGGCTTCAACAAAACCTTCGTGATGATTTCGTACCCAACCGGTCACACCTATAATTTTAGCCTGAATTTTAGTCCAGGCTCGAAAACCGACTCCGATGACATCACCTTTAATGTAGAGATGGACTTGTTTAAGCATAATTAGATTATACAAAAAATTCGAAATTCGAATATCGAAACTCGAAACAAATTCTAATTTTCGAAATTTAAATTAGGGTCAACTTTCCTTGCTTGTCTTAAATAATTATTTGCCTTTGTTGTGTTTCCTTCCGCCAAATTTAGCTGATAAAGACTATAAAGAACATCTCTTGCCTTTGGGTTAATAGTTAATTGTTGTTTAAGATTATTAATCAGGTCTTTTTTTGTATTTTCTTGTCTAATAATCTCCGCCTTGACAGTTGACCCGTAAATATTATTATTCATTTCTAAAATTTTCTCATATTCCGGCAAAGTTTTAATTTTTTGCAAAAAAGCAATTGTTAACGGCTTGTCATTATTTACAAATTTAAAATATATAAACGAGATTGATTGTGAAGAAATAATGTTCAATATTAGTATTAAAAATACTAACACACATAAATAAATTTTCAAATATTGCTTGATTATTTTATGTTTCATGTTACGTGTTATATGTCATATTTTTAATGTTTTTATTATATACTTTTTTAATGGAGACAATTGACCTTCAAATTTATACAGATAGATTAATTACGATTGGTTTAGCGAGCTTAGCTGCCATTTTAGCGGCCGGATTAACCTTTATCCTAATATATTTGGTAGTTATTTATTTTCGTCTGAAAAAGAGAGAGCAAATTTCTCTTGAAATGGTCACTTTGGAAGTCAAATTAGCTAAAGAAAATGAAATTAAGATAGATGCAGCCGATCAGATGTTTTCTTCATTCTCATCACTCAAAAAGTCGGGCTTTTGGTCATTTCTTGAAGTCGACGACGTCGTCTCTTTTGAAATTATTGGAAAAAAAGCGGAAATCAGATTTTATATCTCGGCTCCAAATAGAATTATTGATCTAATCGAAAAAACAATTTATGGTTATTATCCAGCGGCTGATATTAGAAAAGTCGATGAACCGAATATTTTTTCTGAACAAGGCAAGGTAGTCTTTGGCGGTTTAGTGCAGAAAGAAGCACCATATATGCCAATCAGATTATATCGAGATCTTCCGACTGACTCCTTGTCTGCGATCACCTCGGCCTTGTCTAAATTTGATGATAACGAAGGGGGGATTATCCAGATTTTAATCCGCCCGGCAGGAGGCAAATGGAAAACTACCGGGAAAAGTTATGTCTCAAGCACTAAAAAAAATGAAGCCAATCCGGAAAAAGCTACTTTTAAAACCGATCCAAAAGTTCTTGAAAAAATTGAAGATAAATGTTCTCACTCTGGTTTTGAGACAGTGATTCGTTTTGTTGTGACGGCCAAGAATAAGGATATGGCCGATACTCACTTAAAAAATATGAAAAATGCCTTTACTCAATTTAATTCCGACTCAAATAATTTTAGTGGTACGAAAGATCTTTTTAAAGGCGTCTTTATGATTAATTTTATCTACAAATTTTTTCCGGTGATTGAGATACCATTTTGGCCTTTTGGAAAAACAATTTCAATTTTATCAACCGACGAGCTGGCCACTATTTTTCATTTTCCTAATAAAACCGTCGAAACACCTCATATTCAAAGGCTAAAAGCGAAGACGGCGCCGGTTCCCATAGAAGTTCCTCAGTCGGGGGGCACATCTGTTGGAGGCGGTTATTACCGTGGAGTTAAGCGCCCGGTTACAATCAGTGTAGAAGATCGCCGACGCCACGTTTATATCATTGGAAAGACAGGTGTAGGAAAATCAGTATTACTTCATGATATGGCGATACAAGATATTAAGGCGGGACACGGAGTTTGTGTTATTGATCCCCACGGTGACTTGATTGATGATATTGTCAAATATATTCCGCCTGAAAGAGCTGAGGATGTTATCTACTTCGATCCATCCGATGCTGAGCGACCGATGGGTCTGAATCTTCTTGAAGCTAAAACTGAGGATCAAAAACATTTTATCACCACTTCAATTATTAACTTAATGTATAAGCTTTACGATCCACAAAGAACCGGAATTATAGGTCCGCGGTTTGAGCATGCCGTCCGTAACGCGATGTTGACGGTGATGAGTGAGAAAGGGTCAACTTTTGTTGAGATTGTCCGCGTTTTAACCGATCCAAAATATGTCCAGGAATTATTACCAAAAGTTCAAGACCCGATTGTCAGACGTTACTGGACTGATCAAATCGCCCAAACGTCTGATTTTCATAAATCAGAAGTCCTCGACTATATCGTCTCGAAGTTCGGTCGTTTTATTACCAATAAATTAATGAGAAATATTATTGGTCAATCAGATTCGGCCTTTGATTTTAGACACGTGATGGATGAAGGAAAAATTCTTCTAATTAATCTTTCAAAAGGAAAATTAGGAGAAGAAAATTCCAGCTTTTTAGGATTAGTTTTAATCCCGAAAATTTTGATTGCGGCGATGAGCCGCCAGGAAATACCGGAAGATAAGCGTCGCGATTTTTTCCTCTACGTCGATGAGTTTCAGAATTTTGCCACTCCGGATTTTGCCACTATATTGTCAGAAGCTCGTAAATATCATTTAAATTTAACAGTGGCGAACCAATTTATCGGGCAGATGGATGATGAAGTAAAAAATGCTATTTTTGGAAACGTGGGGACTTTGATTTCTTTCCGCGTCGGCGTCACCGATGCTTCATATATGCAGAGAGAATACCAGCCGGTGTTTGGTGAAACTGATCTTATCAATATTGAAAGATTTCACGCTTATATGAAGACAATCGTTGATAATGAGCCGGTTCCGCCATTTTCAGTCGATATGACTAAGGATATTAAAATATTTAAAGCCGGAGCTAATGAGAAAATTGCTCAAGCGGTAATTCAGCTTTCCCGATTAAAATACGGTAGGCCAAAGGAATTAGTCGAGGCGGAGATTAATCAGAGAGCAAGATTGTAAGAGTTATGGGTTATGGGTTATGGGTTAGGAGGAAAAAACATATGTTGTCAATCTACAAAACCATTTTTTCCAAAAAATCTCAATTAAATTCCAACACCTATCTTTACCATTTTAATTTATTTGAACCGAAAGAAATCATTTTCAAGCCCGGTCAATATATTATCTTAAAAGTTCCATTGGAAAAGGGCTATATTTCTCGCCTGTATTCGATCTCATCTTCAAATACCGAGAAAAATAGTTTTGAACTGATTGTTGAGACAGTCTTAGGAGGGTTAGGATCAGGATATTTATCGTCGTTGAAAGAGGGCGTTGAAGTCAATTTCCAAGGACCAGCCGGGATGTTTGAGTTAAAGAAAAATGAACGGGATAAAATATTTATGGTGACAGGGACGGGAATTGCACCAATAAGATCAATGATAAATTCGAAATTCGAAATTCGAAATTCGAAATTTTCTTTATTTTGGGGGCTAAAGAACTATAAAGATGTTTATTTATTAAACGAGTTAAAAGGTTACAAGTTAAAAGTTGCAAGTTTTGATTTTAAAATTTGTCTTTCCCGTGAGCAAAACTTAGATATGATCCCAGAAGAGGATAAAAAATATTTTTTCCTCGGTCACATCGACTCCTGTTTTGAAAAACTATTCACTAATCACTATTCACTAATCACTGTTAACGAATTCTACCTCTGTGGCGGTCGCAATATTGTTGAATCATTAAAACAATTTCTTCTATCCAAAAACGTTCCAAAAGAAAATATTATTTTCGAGAAATTCTGATTACTAGTATGGCTTTTTTTAATGATATAAATATAGATAATTGGAAAAAGTCAGAAATTTGGACTGATAGCCTCTGGCTTATTTCCTCAAGAGATAATACAGGAAAACATAGTGGATTTTATCACGGAAATTTTATCCCTCAAATACCTCATCAATTGATTTTAAGGTATTCTAAAAAAAATGAAACAATCTTTGATCCATTTGTAGGTAGTGGAACTTCTGCTTTTGAATCTGAGACGTTAAAAAGAAATTTTATTGGCATTGACATTCAGGAAAATTTAATTAAATATATTCAAAAAAAAATATCAACAAAAAATAACTTTTCAGAGTTGATCGTAGGAGATAGTGTCTTAGAAAAAACATTTGAAGAAGTCGAAAAATCATTATTAAAAAATAATAAAAAGTATATTCAGCTTGCAATATTACATCCTCCTTATGCAGATATTATTAAATTCAGCAATTTAAAAGGTGACTTATCAAATTGCAAATCGCTAAAAGAATTTTTGAGTAATTTTTCAGTCGTTGCAAAAAATACAATCAAAATATTAGAAAAAAATAGATATTTATGTCTTGTTATGGGAGATAAATTTCTAAAAGGACAATGGATTCCTTTAGGATTTTATTGTATGAATGAAGTACAAAAGTTGGGTTTGACTTTGAAAAGTATTATAATTAAAAATATCGAAGGCAATCGTGCAAAACAAAACAAAGAAGCAATTTGGAGATATAGAGCTCTTTCGAGCGATTATTATATTTTTAAGCACGAATAT
>PEVZ01000054.1:7844-9966 GCA_002779665.1 Candidatus Roizmanbacteria bacterium CG06_land_8_20_14_3_00_34_14
CTTTCGAGCGATTATTATATTTTTAAGCACGAATATATATTTATTTTTTAAAAATAGATTCTATGAATAATCCGTTTTAAAAGGGATCAACTTCAAATTATGATCTTAATATATTAAGCGATTTAAAATGGCATTGTACAAAATGCGAACTTAAGTCGGGACAAGCAAAAACTTGGCAAACGTGGAGGCATAATGGAATCCAATTAGATGTGGATGAGAAAGGCAAATTTTATAAAAAAATATTTTGTAACGAGTGTCAGAATAAAACTGTACACAGGAAGCTAAAAACATTGGAAATATTAAAAGAAACTAAAAATCGATCGGGTTTAGCGCGAAAGTTGGTTAAAAAAATAAAAAAGGTCTTAAAATACGAGGAGGCTGTTTTTTTAAGAAAAATTGAGTCTAAAGAATTGGAAGTTGACCATAAGTTTCCCCAAATTCGATGGAATAAAAATGAAGAAGAAAATAATGCAGATATGCGGGAAGAAATAATTAAAAGAAAATTTATTTTATTATCAAGAAGTAATAATCTTTTAAAATCGAGATATTGTGAAAAATGCTTTAAAACAGGAAAAAGAGGTAGTTTTCCTGGAATAAATTATTGGTTTAGAGGCAGTGAGGATTGGAACAATAATATTGATAAATATGATCAAAATGGATGTGAGGGTTGTTTTTGGAATAATCCATATAAATGGAGGAGTGAAATAAATAAATTAGTTAATAAATAATATTTATATAGTTAAAAATATACTTGTATTAAATTAATATATGTGTTATGTTAATAATAGATAAATATAAAGTCAAAGAAATCATGGCAAAAACAAAAATAAACAACTTCACAGAATTAGCTAAAATGCTTGGAATTTCAAAAAATCAGCTATCAAATATCTTGTCAAATAAATTTAAACCTATTAAAAGTAATGTTGAGGAGCTCGCTAATTTTTTAAAAGTGAGCCCTCTTAAAATTATTAAGGAACAAAAAAATAAATAACCATGAATTATATTGGATCAAAATTATCCTTATTAGAATTTTTAGAGGAATCAATAAGTAAAGTTGTTGGTAAAAACTGTAATACTTTTTGTGATTTATTTGCCGGTACAGGAATTGTAGGAAGGTATTTTAAAAAAAAAGGCTACAAAATTATTGCTAATGACATTCAGTATTATAGTTATATTCTAAACAGACATTATATTGGAAATCATAAAGAATTAAAGTTCCTTAATTTATTAAAAGTCATACCAGGACTGATTAAAATTAAAGAAAAAGACAGAAAACTCTTTGTTTGCAATTATTTATCTTGTATTAATGGTATAAAAGGATTTATTTACAACAATTATTGTGTTGGCGGGACAAAAAATAATATTATAGAAAGACAATATTTTTCCGATGAAAACGGGATGAGGTGTGATGCCATTCGTCAAAAAATTGAAGAATGGAAAGATAAAAAGTTTATTTCTGGTGATGAATATTATTTTTTAATAACAAGCTTAATAGAATCAATTGATAAATATGCGAACACAGCTTCTGTTTATGGTGCTTTTTTAAAAAAATTAAAAAAAACCGCCCAAAAAAGATTATTGCTGAAACCAGCAGAATTGATAGTCAACGATCAAGAACATCAAGTTTTTAACGAAGATATAAATAGTGTAGTAGGAAAAATCGAAGGTGATATTTTATATTTAGATCCACCATATAATCAGAGGCAATATGCAACCAACTATCACATACTGGAGACAATTGCCAGATATGATAATCCAATAATTCACGGTAAGACTGGTTTAAGGGATTATCAGATTCAAAAATCACTTTATTGTTCAAGAACACAAGTTAAAAAGACTTTTAGAGACTTAATTTTAAAAGCAAAAGCGAAATATATCTTTTTGAGTTACAATAATGAAGGTTTGATGAGTTTTAATGATATTAAAGAAATAATGAGTCTTCGAGGTAAATATGGGAATTTTACAAAAGAATATAGTAGGTTCAAAGCAGATAAATCAAAAAATAGAAAATTTATCGCAAATAAAACAGTTGAGTATCTACATTATGTTATTTGTAATTAATTTTTTATTGACTTCTTTCAAAATACGCTTTTAATATATCTCGGGCGATTGGTCCGGCGAC
>PEVZ01000048.1 GCA_002779665.1 Candidatus Roizmanbacteria bacterium CG06_land_8_20_14_3_00_34_14
CGTAAAAAAAAGATAAAGACAATAAAATCAGGGCAATCAAAAATATTAATTGATGTATTACAATGTGGTTTTGTCAATAAGAGTGAGCTCTTTCGAAGCAATGAAAATGACAAAATCATTAAAAGCGGTTAAAATGAAACCGGGGAGCGAAAAGATAATGTTTAATTTTGCTTAATATATTTTTCATAATAATTTTTTTATGCTTTTATTATCCAATAAAGATTCCATCTGAACAATAGCAATTTGATTTAGTTGGATCAATCGTTCCGACTGCGACAGACCTCTCCGAATCAAATCTGCATTAATTCCTTCTAAATTAGCCAAGACCACAAGTTGAGTTACGTCTGAATAATCACGAATATTTCCTTCCTTTTTTGAATTTTCATCTCGCCATTCCTTGGCTGTTTTCCCAAATAAAGCAACATTGAGTACATCGGCCTCATTAGCATAAACCATATTTACTCTGTTTATAGAGATGTTTTCAGGAATCAAATGTTTTTTAATTGCGTCTGTGTGAATTTTATAGTTAATTTTGGTAAGAGTCCGTTTAACATCCCAGCCAAGTGCAAGTTTTTTACTTTCTTCTTCTTTGAGTCGTTGAAATTCCTTGATTAAATACAGTTTAAATTTTGGTGATAACCAAGTTGCAAATTCAAAGGCAATATCTTGATGGGCATACGTTCCCCCGTACCTACCAGCGATAGACTTAATACCAATCGCTCTTGTTTGTTTAACCCAAAATGATGAAGAAACGATGAACCCATTGGATCCAGATTCATTTTTAATCTTATGGAATTCAATAAGATTAAAATGAGATTATGTACTTGTTCCCATGCGCCCATAAATTGAATTGTGTACTTTGTTGAAAGCCAATTGGCAATAACGACTCCGCTATCGTATGACTTAAACTTTGCCATGTCCGTCAAAGAAATATAGTCCGACTCATTCTGCTTAAAGGTAACTATTTCGATGCCTTTAACGATAATTTTTTGTGACTTCTTATTGACCATATTTATTTCTATAATTAGCAACAATATCGCCACCGGCTGTTTTATGCCCCCATTCTTTGAATATGGCTATTTTTGTTATTTCTTTCATAAACGCCTACACAAAAAGGCTGTCAAAAAAGACAGTTTTTACTAATATTCTAATCTTAGGAAATATCTGAAGAAAATACTGGGGAAAGGATAGGCAAAAAGGAAATTAGAGAATTCTGTAGCGGGTACTTCTTCCCATGCCAATTCTTTCAGCTTTTTTAAGTTTTATAAGTTTTTCCAACACTTGATTAACGGTAGGACGGGCTACATTTGTCTTTTCAGCAATATTGCCTGGCGTGGCCTCTTTAACTTCTTGTAAATATTCCAAAATGGTTAGTTGTTTGCCAGATAATGTTTTTTCCACATTGTCCGCAGTCAGCAGTTCGACAGCTTGTTTTGACTGATCAAAAATAATATTCAAGAAAAAAGTTAACCAAGGCACGATATCCGCCTTTTCAGATTTAAAAGTAATTTGTGTTTTTCTTAAAGCAACGTAATATTCTTGTTTCTTTTCCTCAACTAATTTCTCATGAGATACGTAAGGCATATAAAGATAACCCGCTTGAAGCATTAAAAGATTGGTTAGAATTCGGGATAAACGACCATTGCCATCACGGAAAGGATGGATCTTTAAAAATTCGACCACAAAATTAGCCACGATCAACAAGGGATGATATTTTTGTTCTTTAATAGCTTTTATTGTCCACTCGACTAACTCCTGCATTTCAATAGGAGTCAAATAAACCGGTGTCGTATCAAAAATGGTTCCGATAATATTACCCTTGGCATCAACCATCTGTACTTTATTTTCAGTTACTTTATATTGCCCCCGGTGAAAAGAATCTTTCTCAACATACTTAAGGATTTCCTGATGAAAATGCTTTATGGTTCCTTCATTCAGTTTGATTGACTGCCAAGAATCGAAAACATTTTTCAAAAGCTCATAGTAACCTCTAACTTCCTGTGTATCGCGGTCTTTGAATTTTTGCATAGAAATACCTCTCAACAGGTCTTCTACTTCGGAATCGGAAAGCTTAGCTCCCTCGATACGAGTGGAAGCACCGGTCGAAGTGATAAGCACGGATTGTTTAAGCCTGCCCAATACCTGCGGGTGTAAATTAACGCCAGCCGACCAGCTACCCTTAAGCTCATCAATTGAGGCTATTTGGGTAAGAATGTTGGCCGGAAGTGATTCCAGCCTTTGATCAAATTTGATAATATCTGTCATAGGTCATATATATTAAACTGACTATATAAGATTATATGAGATTATATAAGATTAGAGGCTTATTTGTCAAGAGATTGACAGTAACCGTTCAAGATTTGACAAAACGTCCGTGTTTCTTTAAGCTGATATTATGATGAAATGTTTTTCTTTTAGCTTTCCAAAGTCTATTATCGCAGGGTAATTAGGTGTTGATTTTTGAAAAAATATCTAGTAAACTGCTTATTGTATCGTTCAAGTGAATGATACATTCACTAAGCTAACTCCCCCCGGTTCATTACGACCCGGGGGTTTTTGTTATATAATGGATTTATATGGCAAAAATACTCGTCCAATTTGACGAAGTAATTTTTATAAGAAAGCCAAAAAAATTGCTCCCACGCTACACTTAATTCACTTTAATTACTTTTCCCTTGCGTCCTTAATTACAAAAGTACAACCTTATACAACCACTTATTATGTTGGGGAAATCAAAAAATATCCAGGAAATAAGAAGTCTCAGATTTTGTACGCCAGCCAGTAAGCGCTCTTTTCAACACTACGAAAACAAAATATAGAAATAAAGCTTGGATACTTGCTTATGAATAACGGAATATTTCATGAAAAAGGTGTTGATGTGCTAATTGCAGTAGATCTTGTGAGAGGTGCAATCAAAAACGAATATGACATTGCATATTTATTTTCTTCAGACACGGATCTTATCCCTGCAATCAAAACTGCGCGGGATGAGGGAAAAAAGGTAATTTATGTAGCATTTGAAAATATTATAAGCCGGGCCCTACAGAAAAATTGCTCTTCGTACGTCGTGATTAATCAAAAAACGTTGCTACGTCATGCAAAATAATCATTCAAATAATTTTAATTGTTCGCTGGGTATTTTCTTCTTTTTTATTTTCGGTTTCACAGGCGGTTGTTTGAACAGGTTTTTCTCCAGCCGGTAGGTGTTTGCCCGTTGGAGATGACCGCGAAGCGCGCTTAACGAAACTTTTTTCGGGATTATACATTTATCGTTTGGTTTATTGGTAATATTTACGGTTTTGGCGTTGGTGTTGCCAATGAAGATTGTGAACAGTTAGCGGTATTCTCCGTTCCGCGAACAAAGTACTCTTTTCTGCCATAATAACAGTTTTTTTCTACGATATTATCCGGTTTTTCATACCACTTATTACCTGCCCCATAATTTTTTAATAGGTAACTCATCACTCTATTCCAAATTGGCGCGGCTCCGGTTATCCCTGAAGTCAAATATGGATTCATTGGCGTATTGTCATTATTTCCGACCCAGACAACGACTAAAAATTCTGGGGTATAACCGATCGTCCAGTTATCTTTTTTTTCATTGGTCGTTCCTGTTTTTACAGCGACCTTATATCCGGGAATTTCAAGAGCTGAACCGGATCCAAAAGCAAAAGTTCTGGCAAAATTATCAGAAAGAATATCACTAATGATGAAAGCGATAGCCGGATCAATTTCTTTTATTTTAAACGGGGTCATCTCACGTAAAATATTTCCGGTATTATCCTCAATTTTTTGAAAATAATTTATTGGCATTCTATAACCCTGATTGGCTATGACACCAAAAGCTTCGGCCATATCTACCATCGTGACTTCTCCACCGCCAAGCGTTAGTGACAATCCATAACGCGATCTATCATTCCAAGTGTTAATACCCATTTTTGTGGCAAAATCAATAAAATTATCTACTCCTAAATTATTTAAAGTCCGAACAGCCGGTATATTATATGAATTGGCTAATGCATAGCGGAGGGGCACTTTTCCATGAAATTTATTATCATAATTGACCGGACGATACGACTCCGATCCGGCAATATTAAAAACTGCAGGTGAATCGTCAAGGATGGAGGCAGCTGTATAACCTTTTTGTAAGGCATAGGAATACATAATCGGTTTAATTGAACTACCCGGTTGACGCAGTGCCGTCGTGACATTAAAGGCTCCGGTAGGCTGATTGAAATAATCCACCGAGCCCACCATCGCCAAAATCTCACCGGTTGACGGCCGGGTAATTAAAATTGCCCCATTAGTCACATTTAAATAATTAATCTTATCTAATTCCTCCTTGAGAATTTTTTCCGCTTGTTCTTGAATTTTATAATCCAAAGTTGTTTTTACCTTTAACCCACCCTCTTCGACAGTTTTAATTCCATAATAATTTTCAAGTTGATTTTTACTATAAAAGACAAAGTGAGGCGCCCGAATGGCTGTTTTTGGCGGTAATACTTCCACTTTTGACTTTTGACTTTTGACTTTTGATTCTTCGTTTATATATCCTTGATTTTTCATTGAAGTCAAAACTTCATTTCTTCTTTTTAAAGCAATCTCCGGATTTATATATGGAGAATATAATGAAGGCGCTTGCGGAAGACCTGCTAATAAGGCTGCCTCTTCGATTGTTAGATCTTTGGCTTTTTTTCCAAAATACGTCTTTGATGCTTCCTCAATTCCGTAGGAAGATCCTCCATACGGGACTTGATTAAAATACATTTCAAGAATTTGTTCTTTACTGTAAATTTTTTCTGTCCATATCGCCAAAATTACTTCTTTAATTTTTCTGGATAATGTTCTCTCAGGAGTTAATAATGCTGTTTTTACAAGCTGTTGAGTGATAGTAGAGCCACCCTGTAAATTTTTATTTATGATCATTTCCTTAACCGCTCTTATCATTCCGGAAAAAACAGCCACTCCCTGATGTTTATAAAAATCTTTATCTTCAATCGCAATCGTTGCTTCCGCTACATAAGGTGGCAGTTCTTTTAGGATAACCGGCGTTCTATTTTGTTCCCGATAAATTTCATAAAGCAATGTGTTATTTCTATCATATATGTGAGTTGATAATGGATAGTTTACTTTTCCAATATTGTATGGGGATGGCAATTCTCTAATAAAAAAATATGACTGTAGTATTGAAACAAAAATTGAAGTAATAAAACAACCTAATAAAAAATATTTTATTTTTACGGGAACCTGTATCTTGGGTAATTTTATCTTTTTTTCCCTAACAAAAAATATTGGGTAAAATATTATTTTCTGGGTATATTCACCTATCAATATAAAAAAATTGACTAAATAGTATAGTCCCTGACTCATTTTCATGGCTGAATTTTACCATATATTATAGGTTTATTCAAGACTATATTTTCGTAAGTTTGGCTGTCACGACCAACCTTTCAAGCCATGTCCCCGGAGGTTCACAGGTAATCAAAGTCAAATAAGAATCGTCCCTTTTTTGCTCTAATACGGAAATATTAGTAGGCTTGACGATAAATAAAGTCGTTACCTCGTATTGATATTCATATTCTCCAACATTTACATATATTTTGTCCCCTTTTTCGAGGGAAGAGAGATAAGTAAAAATTGTCTTATAGTCTTTTGGGTTATATAACTGGGGTAAAGTAGAGTGACCAAAAATAGCCACATTGCCATATTCTCCAGGCAGAGATTGAGGTAAATAATGGACAAGGCTTTTTGCTAAATCTTCCCCTCCAACCATCACCCTGGCTTTTTTAATATTAAGCTTAGGAATTGACAAGGTGTATTCTTTAACAGTTAACTGTGATGGTTTATTCAACTGAGGAGACGCCGGAAACCAAATACTCGCTTGAATATAATCCCTCAGGTTATTAGAAAAAATATTAAATGTGCCCAATACTGAATTGGCGTTTTTCAATGAAGATGCTGAACTATCATCTGAAATTGGCATATTAATATTATTTTTTAAAAATAAATTTGAATAGATAGTGAAAGATATAATGGGATAAAATGACCAAAATAAAAGAGCCGCCCCAAAAATTAAAAAAATATAGGAAAAAAAATTAGCTGTTCTTTTTTTGCCGGAATAATGTTTCTTTTTTAAATAAATATGAAGAGCCATAGTTATAAACTCGAATTCTTTAAATTGATATTTTTTATAAAAAAAGGTAGATAATTTTTAAAAATCGGCAACGGTTCATCAATATTTATATTGTAACCATCTATTTTAAATCGACTTTTTAAAATTTCGTTAATTTTTGATTCATTTTTACCAAGAACACTTTTTTTAATTTCATCAGGCAATATGTTAATAATTGCTTTTGCTTTAATTTTTGCATCTATTGTTAAAAATTTATCATCCTTACTTATTTTATTAACTGTATAAATAATATTTTCGTTTTTTAAATTGTAATCGTTATTAATCTCTGGTTTAAGTAATAGTAAAATTTTATCAATAAATGTTTTTTTATTATATAAATACTGAGTGGTGTTAACAGTTGCCTGAAGAGTTAATTTGTTACTTTCCTCACCGATTTCCTTCGAAAAAATCATTTTATTAAAGTCTGTTTCAGAAAGAGATGATGCTATAATTTCGTCAGACGATATTTTTATTGAAGGTATTTTATTCTTTGCTTTATCGATAATTGATTCTTTTAAATTCTCTTGATCTTTTTTAGAAACAGTTTGAACTTGCTTTTTACTACCCCCGGAAAAAGCTGAATCATTCACGGCAAAAAATGTCGCTGATGACAATCCTTCAATAGAAAATCTTTGACTTTTTGATATGTTACCTTCTGTGCCTATTTGACTGGCAGTAACCGTGCCGTTATTTTTCCCCGGCAGTTTAGCCGATCCATCGGCAGTTAAAGTTGAGGAGGCGACTTTAATATCAGCATCGAGAACGAAAGGCAAATTGGCTGTCTGCAAAACAGTCCCTTTTGAAAATATTTTTTCCTTATCATCAAAATTATGAATTGTCACTTGACCACGAGCTTTATCTCCAATTTCCGTTTTTCCTGTCGTATTAATATTTTCAGTAAAATCTGCCGAGGCGCTTGCTATCCGATAACCAACATCTATCTTCACATTTTTTTCTACCACTTGAGTTGGCAAATAAAGGGTTAGTACGGCTTGATGGAAAAAATATTCATTAATAAATAAACCGATTATAATTATAAAAATGCCTATAAAAATAAATATTTTTCCCAATAAATTATATTTAAAAGTATTTTGTTTGGTTTTTATTTTAAAAATATTCAATAATTTGTCCTTAAATTCTTTAAATATTTTAAAATAATTTGTTTTTGGTAACTCACTTTCCCTATCTACATTTTTTTCTGAAATATCCTGATTAACTATAAAACCAAAATTTTCCCTTTGGTTGGACGATGCATTATCTTTTATTTGCTCACCAAAAATATTCATTAATCCATTAATGACTTCGTCTTCTGATAATATATCTACTTTAGGAATTTGGATAAAGAAATCGCTACTCCAGCGATGACTCAGTATCTTAGTTGCCGTATCGTTTAGGTCGTCAGAATCGTACAATATAATACGTGATGGTAAAATGACATTTTTCTTTATTTCTTCAAAACCTTCAGTTAGGTCGGCGATAATATTATCTGTCCTTGCCATAACTTTTTTTGAATTTATTTTCCCTCCTATAAAAGTAAAAATTCCAACTTGAGTTTTATCTATTTCTATTAATATGGCGTTTAAAGAAATTTTATCCTCTTTTTGCAAATAGAAACTAATCGCTTCAAAACATTCAATATAACCCA
>PEVZ01000069.1:0-5529 GCA_002779665.1 Candidatus Roizmanbacteria bacterium CG06_land_8_20_14_3_00_34_14
CTTCCAAAGCAAATACAATATCATAAACTACTTGGGTACTTAACAAATAAACACAAATTTAGAGATTCACAATTAGATGCTATTAAAACACTTGCCGAAGATAATAAAAATCTTATTTTTGTCTCACCTACGGGTTCAGGTAAATCTATAATATATCAGATATACGGAATATTATCTCAAGCGCAAATGTTAGTTTTATCCCCACTTATAGCTCTTCAAAAAAATCAAGTTGAATTATTATGGAAAAAATGGATTCCTGCAACTCTTATTAATAGTTCACTCAATAAAGAGGAGAAAAATAAGCGATTAGAAAATATAGCAACTGCCTCATATTCTTTCGTCTTTGCTCACCCAAAGCAATTTCTTACTAAAAATTTTGATACAAATCAAATAGAATTAAAACTATCAAACAAACTCCTTTATTCGCCGTTTGGATCATTGTGCATTGATGAAGCCCATGTTATTGATACTTGGGGAAAAAACTTTATTGAAGAGTATGGTAAATTACTTATTCTCAGAAAACATTTAAAGTGCCCACGGACAGTTCTGCTTTCCGCGACACTCACAAAAAAACAACAAAAAAAAATCGCTGATGAATTATTTTTAGAAAATGAAAAACCAAAAATAATTGTAACAGGATTTTACCGGCCTGAAATTTCTTTACATGTGATAACCTTTGGTTTAGATAATCCACACTTAACTACTAGAGAAGATTTCATAGATGATCTGCTACATAAAAATGTAGGAAAAAAGGTAATAATTTTTGCTACAACAAAAAATCAGGTCGATAATTTAACACTTTTTCTGAAACAAAAAGGGCATAATGCTGAAGGATATCATTCAGATATAAGATCTGAAAATATCAGAAACATTAAATCGCAAGTTCAAAATAGATTTAGTGGTAATGAACCACCAGAAATAGAAATATTAGTATGTACCTCTGCTTTTGGCATGGGAATTAATATACGCAACATTCGAATAGCGATTCATTATTCTTTACCTTTTAGTGTAAATGATTATTATCAACAGGTTGGTAGAATTGGACGAGATAGGTTACCTTCTGATGCATACTTACTAAACGATGTGAGAGAATCAACAAGATGGATAGACTTTATAGATCAAAAACAACTAGAAAAAGTATTAGATGAACATAAAAAGGAAGAGCTTAAATCAATCCTTGAAAAGGAAAAAAAAGATTTTACAGATTATGTAAATTCTCCAGATAAATGGAAATATATTTTAGATTATTTTGGAGATACATTAAAATTATCTATTTGGGGAAAAATTAAATATTATATAAAAAAAATCTTTATAATTTGACTTTGTCTTTTCCTTTTGTCACAATTGGTGAGTGAAGATTTTTAAAAAAATTACCTATATTCATAACTTCATCTTTTTAATCCTTTTCTTCATGGGTTTTATCCCACCTCTATTCAATCTTTTCTCACTTATTTTAACGATAATTATCAACACCGCTTATATATTCTTCAAGTATAAAAAAAGTCCTGTTTGGTCTTTTACCATAAATACACTCATTATCAATGTGATTATCGGATTCATTATTTACCTTTTTAGTTTAAGAAAAAATAATTTTGATTTTTGGATCTATGTTTTAATAATTTTGATTTCGATCGGTCTAATTTCAATTTTAACCACGATTCTTTTATGGATAAAAAGGTTAGTTGAAACTAAAAAACTCCAATTAGTTTTCAATATATTTGTCACCATATTTATGGTCGCAATTTCATTTTTATTTTATCAATCAAATACCTTCAATAAAGGGATAATCGATTACAGTATCAAACGGGTTCAAGTATTGGAAGATAAATTGGGAGGGGAGAAAAATCTAAAATGTAATCAAAGCGAAACTTTTAAAAAGATCAGTCATTCCGTCGTCCGGATCGTCGGCGGGGTTGCTGAGGGAAGCGGATTTGTCGTTAACGATAATGGTTATATCGTCACTAACTTTCATGTAATCGAAACCGAACCGGCTTCGAAAGTGGTTTTTTTCGATAGTACTATGGAGGTACCAGAAATACTTTACACCAACCGTAACGCTGATTTGGCTATCCTTAAAGTTATGAAAAAACTGCCGGCTATCAACTGGACCAACAGTAATATTGCCAATACCACCGATGATGTCCTCCTTTTTGGTTATCCATTCGGCGGAGATCTTTACGGATCGGTCACCGTAAGCAAAGGTTTACTTTCGGCCAAAAGAAAAATCATCGATCAGGGACTATAATATCTGCAGACTGATGCAACCTTGAATCCTGGCATGAGTGGCGGACCGATGACGACAATCTGCGGGGATTTTATCGGAATCAATACCTTGGGTTCGGCCGGTATGGGGATGGCGATATCATCCAATTCTTTCAAACAAAAATATTTGGAGATGTCCTCGTCAAAGGAGCCGTTAAAAGATCTTATTAAAGTAGATTTTAAACCGAATGAAAGCCCGCTTGAGACCGTCAAAGCTTTTTACAATTACATAAAGATCAGAAAGCTTGATAAGGCATATGAACTGTTAACTGATAATTTTTTAGAGGGAGGGTCGTTTGAGCAATGGAAAAAAGGTTATGCTCCTAACCTTGATACAACCGTCATCAAGATAGAAGTTGATCCGAAAAAAGAAAATATAGTTAATGTTAAGTTGGCAACCAAGGACCTGTTAGGAGATCAGTTTATCCGTAAATATTTTGAAGGGACTTGGGAAGTAAAAGAGATCGACGGAAATCTCAAACTTTGGTGGCCACAAATAAAAGAAATTAAAGAGCCGGATTTTACGTGGTTTTATGAATAAGTTCTTTATTTTTCACTTTTTTTAAACTCATTCGAATCTCCACCAGTTATGGTTTTAAAAATATTAAATTCTATTACTTTTTCCAAACTCCCAACTTTATTTCTTTAGCAATTTTTTCCGCAGTCAATAACTCAACCTGATATTTTATCTTTGTTCTTTTCTCATAGAGAACAACTCGGGCAAGTCCATTTCTCACCAGCTCAGACAAGATTTTCAGTAAACGCTTTCGCTTCTTCAAAATACGGTTCTTTAACTTCGGGAGCATTGACCCCATAAAGTCAAAACTTTTTGCCGTCTAAAAGTTCTTTTTCAAGTATCACCCCCCCAGATTACTATGAATTTTTGATAAAATAGGTTCGTAAGAAGTTGTATATTCGCGCCCTATTACTGTGGAAGCGCTGACGACCAGAGCTGGCCAAAACTTCAGACAACGCACGCCAAAACATTTTGCCTCTTCTTACGCCTCCGCCCCAGTTGAGTCGGGGGCTTCGGCGAGACAAAGCCGGCGGTTTCTGATTCATTCCTTTTCCATTCGGGGAGAAGTCGGCATTTTTTATACTAATATTCGAGAGTTAATATTTATTCCTTATCTCTTTGAAAGATACAATTCGGGGAAAATTAAGATGAGAAAGTACATTTCCGTAATCTATCAATATTGTTTGCCAGTGCAGGTTTTTTGCAGGAAGAATATCATTGTTAATATCATCACCGAAAAAAGCAATCTGAGTCGGATTTGTTCCTGAGATTTTTTGAGCATGAGAAAAAATTCTTACATCTGGTTTTGCATATCCAATTTTTTCAGAAATAATAATAAGTTTTTTTTCAAGTAAATTGTATGCATTAATTTTTTTTAACTTTTTGATTTGTTGAGAATTATTGCCATTACTAATTATTCCCAATCGATACTTTTTCTTATATAAATATCTCAATGTAGAGAGGACATAAGGGAAACTATTTAAATTCAATTCATAATTTAATACATACTCATTAATTATTTTTTCCGCATATTTATTATTAATCCTTCTATCAAATGATTTCCATGTATCTTTGACTCTGGCTATTTTTTGTTCAAGAAAATTTATTTTGCCTTGTTCAAAAAGAAGCCAATTTTTCTTTGTAAATTGAAGCCAGTTTTTTTGAAACTTTTCATTTGAAAAATTAGGTAGGTATTTTTTTCTGATTTGTTCGATTGCTTTATTTTGTGCGCCTTTATGATCAATCAAAGTTCCATCAATATCAAAGAAAATCGTTGTTATATTTTTCATATAATTTCCTTCTTAAAAAGATTGTTAATCTTTCTGAAAAGTTCGAGATTTGCACCCTGTATATTTGTATGTTTTTCCTTGGTGAGAAATTCCACTACATCTCTAAGTTCTTCGGAAAATCCTGTGTCTGGTTGATCTTTTTTTATTTCATCAAACACAACGCGTATTCCAAGACCTGAAGTCCCAAGCCAATGTGGTCTCGGATTTGGAAGAATTCCTCGTTCGCTGGAATGATTCCATTCAAGACCTGCTTTTAATTTTTCAAAAGGATTATCATCTTCTGGATTAGATAACCAAATACTCACATTCCCTATTTCATCATAAACTCCAAATTGATTAGGTGGAAAAAAGCGAACGGGAGTAGTATCACCATAATATTGAGCTACGTTTTCATGATCTTTTGAAAATAAAATTTGTTCTGATTTTAATTCGGAACCTTTTGTAAATATTGTTTTTTTCCATTCTTTTTGCGTTGGCAGTCTGCCGCCCAACCATATAGAAAATATTGCTGCTCCAAACCATGTTACAAAAGTTGCTGGATGATCTTCATACCCTTTTTCAATGGATACTATTTTATTATCTATATGGATTCGAGATTGGGGTCGGTCATTATAAAAAAGAGGTCGACCATTTATTTCTGTTGGAAAATTTTGTTCAATCAACCAATTAAGAAATTGAGCAAATAATTCAGATATTCTTTGTAATCTAGTTAATTTCATAGATAAATATTATTATATTAACGCTATTTTGTTAATAAGTAGTTAATTTGAACAAAAATATGACCAAATTAACGGTATAATCGATAAAAAAACTTCTTATTGACAAAATATTATTGACTGGTGTATAGTTGGAAGCGTTAGTTTTGACGAAGGGGTCGAAAGACTTAAAAGGAAATCACGGTGACAAGTCCGTGGCTATGCCGTAACTGTTAAAGCCAGAAAACTTACCTTTGTTTTTACCAAATTTTGACTTTCGAGCGAAAAGTCTAAGGTCTATGTTTAAACAAAATATTTTTAAAATTTCAGCAATAGTTTTTCTCCTCTTTTTAGCAGTAATTTTTTATAACAAATCGATTCAACATGTTAAGCTGATTAATACTCCATCCCCTACTATTGTTCCGACAAAAATAGAACAGAACGTCAAGGTTTCACTTTTGATCAACGGTTCGCCAGTCGGACAGGTTGACATGAAAAGCAGTCAAAACCATTGCGATGTCTTAAGCGAGGCTCTTTCATAGAAAAAAATAAAAAGTCTTGATATGCGATACAACAAAGACTTTAAAACCAGTGTCGTTTATTTGGTCAACGGAATAGGAAAAAAAGATTCTGTCTGGTGGGGATTTAAAGTAAATGGAAAATCACCAGATCAGGGATGTAGCAATATCAAAGTTAAAAATGGAGATAGTTCCGATTGGAGCTATCTTGGAAATTAGTTTTATTAATTAGTTTTGGTCTTGGGAAC
>PEVZ01000069.1:5578-13771 GCA_002779665.1 Candidatus Roizmanbacteria bacterium CG06_land_8_20_14_3_00_34_14
ATCAACGATTCGTTATCAGTAAGGTCGCTAGTAAAAGTGTTAACAGCTAATGGATGTCCTCCTTTGGGATTGTGGGAGGATTTTTTTATGGCAGGATGTATACAGGAGAAAAGTTATCTAGATTCATATAAAGCAGAAACAGCTGCGGTAATAAAACAATTACCTTCTTACTATTCTCCGCATGACGTACATGCTGAGACGGCACGCCGTTTTAAAATTAGATATGCGATGGATCATGCGAGTGAGGCTAAAGATATAAATCCAACAGATGAAGTCAGCGAGAGTGCCCCTTTTACCTTAAAAGATGGTCATATTTTTTATCCCACATATGGTGAACACGGAACCTATCTTGATACTCTGCATCAAAATCAAAAGAATTACAGCGATTCATATTCTCTATCAGACCATCAAACGTCACGTCTTGCAGAAGAGGCATTTCGAAACGGTGCAACAACTGCGGTACTGTCATATGCAAGGGAAGGTGAGAATAATCGTGATCTTCTCGTGATGACATATGATCATGAAACAAAAGAAGGAAAAACATTTGTTGTAAATACTGCCATGGACGGCAAACAACATTCGTATAATGAAATAATTACAATTGGGCAAAAACAATTCGATAAGCTATTTCTTATTCAACCAACAGATACCTCTGCAATTTTAACAGATACATCTCTTTCTCCTAATCAAGCAAATGAAGCAGTAACACGTGTGACTTTAGAATCTGAATATTTTACTACACAAACTCCACAGGTTCCCTATGTATCAGAAAATCGTACTGATTTAGTTAACACTTTTCAATATTTAGCAGTAAAGGTTGTAGGTGATATACGTGAAACATGGGTGGATATCCATGATTTTTTCAATCAGAAATGGAGTGAAGAAAAAAAGAAGCCTGAGCAAGACGAGGCGTTAGCAGAGGTTGAACAAAATAATAAACAATCCCTATCACAGGAAAAGAAACTACCACCAACAAAGAAAGACGTAGAAACAGCAATCGTAATTTTCTCAGAACCTGCATTATTTACGCTCGAAGAACCATTTGCGACCATGGGAATCCTTTTTGCAATCGACACCCTCGCACGCATGCCAGAAAAATTAATTCCCAAATTGGAGGCAAAAAAACAACTACCACCAACAAAGAAAGACGTAGAAACAGCAATCGTAATTTTCTCAGAACCCACATTATTTACACTCAAAGAACCGTTCTTAACAATAGGAGCTATTTTTGCAGTCAATACTCTCGCACGCATACCAGAAGAATCAATTTCCGAATCGAGGTTCGAAAACACAGTTAAGCTTATTGATAAATCTACAAATGTATTTAATACGCATACGAGATCAGTTGAGTCACAGAAGAATATCTCTCAAATAGAAATTTTTTATCAAATTGGTAAAAAATTGATGGAATGTGTTGTTTCTCAGAAACCACTTGAAGAAACACTTAATGTCCCTGATAGCGAGATCATGGGGGTTTTTGATCTATACCGGTTTTTTAATGGAGAGAAACAAAAATTATCAGCCAAAGAACGTAAGATTAAAAAAGAAGAAGGACAGAAAAGTAGAAAACGGTTCTTGGCTCTTACTACGTCAGAAGAACAAAAAAAATATCAAACACTTGAGCGGTTTGCACTTTTGTATATTGCCATTACAATGCGTTATATAAAACCAAACGAATTAATATCAAGTAATAATTCTGATAGTCTTCCTCGAACTTTTTTAGAAAAAAATAAACAGAAAAAACTCGAACTGGACATGCCTATAGCACGTTTATCACAGGTGCTGATACTCCTTCTCTTGTTTTCATATACATCGATATTTGAGCGATTATTTCAAAATAATAAATATGGTGATTTTGTACGCAAACATTCAAAAAAACAGAATCTGAGAAATTTAATAATCCGGCAACTTAAACAAACACCTTGGATTTTACTTGCGATTATCTGGTATCTTGCAATAATCTGGGAACAGGGAATGGAAATAAACAATGTATTTAAAAATAATAACCAAAAGAAGAAAAACGCTACTTTAATGTTCCCCGTTTCTGGTGTTATTTTTGCTTTTTGAATGAAATAGGCAGTGTAAAGCGGAGAAGAAATTCCAATTCCTAAATGTTAAGTAAGAGGTATAATATAGTCAATGAAAAAGTTTTTTTTACTGATTTTATTTATTGTATCTGGAATAATTGACGCTGGATATTTAACTTACGAGCATTACCAGCAAGTAATCCCCCCTTGCACAGTCAACCGACTCCTTCCAGTCGCCTCTGACTGTGGAAGAGTCCTAAGAAGTTCTTATTCGGTCATGTTTGGCATTCCGTTGGCTCTCGCTGGAGTTTTTCAATATTCAGTTTTGTTTGTGATTCTTATAGCCTATTTAGTTTACCGTAAAAAAGTATTTGCTTTCTGGTTGATTATCCAATCCATAATCGGGGTAATTTTTTCGGCCTATTTCATGTATATCCAATTGGGCGTTTTAAAGAGTATTTGCATCTACTGTACTTATTCCGCAATAATCAGTTTTTCTATTTTTTTTATAATCAACAAAGTGCTTCGAAAAGAACGATTTGATTTACGATTAAAAGTTATATCGATAATATACCAATACGTTGCCAAACCAATATTTTTTATGTTTGATCCTGAGTTTATTCATAACACTCATATTTTTTTTGGTGAGTTATTAGGAAAAACATTTTTAAAAAAATACATTAATTGGAAATTTAATTATCAATCATCAAAACTAAAACAAAAAGTCGCAGGGATTAATTTTATAGGTCCGGTTGGACTGGCGGCTGGATTTGATTACGAGGCAAAATTAACCCAAATTCTTTATTCTCTTGGTTTCGGATTTCAAACTGTTGGGACAATGACAAGACTGCCTTATGAAGGCAATCCAAAACCTCGTCTAGGGCGCTTGCCAAAATCTCAATCGCTGATGGTCAATAAAGGTTATAAAAATATTGGTGCGAAATTAATCTCCAACAAACTCAAAAATATGAATTTTAAAATTCCACTTGGAATAAGTATTGGTGCTTCAAATAATAGACAGGTTAATACAATTAATAAAGCAATCAAAGATATTACCGACTCATTTAAATTATTTGAAAAATTAAAAACTAAAAATAATTATTACGAACTCAATATCAGTTGCCCTAATTTAGTTAATACTGATCTTGATTTTTATAAACCGGAAAATTTTAGACAATTGCTTCAATCAGTTTTTCGACTTAATATAAAAAAACCTATTTTTGTTAAGATGCCTATTTCTGTTTCTGATAAAGAATTCACTGCTCTTTTGAATATTCTAATCGATTTTAAATTTGTTAAAGGAATAATTATTGGCAATCTTTTAAAAGATAGAAAAAATAAATTAATTGACAAACAAGAAGTTAGGAAATTTAAAGTTGGGAGCTTTTCCGGAAAACCTTGTGAAGAAAGATCAAATGAACTAATTAAATTAACATACAAAAAGTATGGGAAAAAATTAGTCATAATAGGATGTGGCGGAGTTTTTAATGGACAAGATGCCTATACAAAAATAAAATTAGGTGCCTCACTAATCCAATTGATTACCGGAATGATTTATCAAGGCCCACAAGTAATATCACAGATTAACTTAGAGATAGAAGAGTTATTAGAGAAAGATGGATTTAGAAACATTTATGAGGCAATTGGCTATGAAAACAATTAATCAAACTTCCGCCGGCGGCATCGTATTTAAAAAAGTTCATCCTAACACCTACCCCCTAACCCCTAACCCCTATCTCTGGCTCATCTGTCAACACTCCCAGCACCGCGGTTGGGTTTTTCCAAAAGGATTTGTTGGTGACAAAAATAAAAATGAATCTAATGAAACAGCCGCTCTCCGTGAGGTAGAAGAGGAAGGTGGAGTAAAGGCCAAAATAATTACCAATTTACCAATTTTACCAATTAAAACCAATTATGAATATGAGTGGAAAAATATCTTAATTAAAAAAACCGTTTATTATTTTCTTATGGAATACATTTCCGGTGACCCAAAAAATCACGACTGGGAGATGATGGACGCAAAATTTGTAAGCGAGGAAGAAGTTAAAAATACTCTTACTTATGACTCAGACAAACAAGCTTTCGAAAAAATCTTGAAGGTTCTATAATGATTTTATGAACGAATCTCAAAACCGCCTTTCAATCTTTAAATATAACGCTATTCTCTCAATTCTTTTTTTCTTGTCTTCAACTTTTTATATGGGAATAAAAACGACTAATTATAATTTCTCTGATTACACAATCTCTTCTTTAAGTAAATTTTTGGACCCTAAGAATTTATCGATTTTTAATTCGTTATTTTTTATAAAAAGTTTTTTGGATTTAAGTTTTGCCTATTATGTTTTTAAATTTTATAATCTACGATTAAAAACGATTCCGGTCATTACTTTGCTTATTGCTATTCTTTCTTTTGGATTATTTGGTTTTTTTCCCAATAGTCGCTTTCCATTAATTCATTTGATTATTTTTTTAATCACTTTTGTTTCCTGGATTTCATCTCAATATACTTTAGCCAAGCTTACAAACAGTGAAAATTTTGTTCATTTTTCGAAAGTAATAATTCTTGTTGAATCGATATTTGCTAATTTATTTTTGTTTTTTAATTATTTTAACGCCATTTCAGAAACGATATTTTGTCTGTTGATTTTCTTCTGGTTGACAATTTTTATTGGAAGATATCCGAAGTAATGAGCGGGCTAGTGAACAAAATTCAATGATCGATGAGTTTGTTTACGTATGCCAACTTTTCTGTGTAATAATGGAATAGTAATGAATGGAATAAAAATATCATTTTTGATAAGATAATCAGTATTAGCTATGAAGAAAAATAGACAAATTGTCAAACAAAATACATTTACAGAATTCTTACTTTACACTACCCCAAATGGAAAAGTAAAAGTAGAGATATTTTTAAGAGATAAAACTATTTGGCTTACACAAGATAAAGTCGCTCTTTTGTTTGGAGTACAAAGACCTGCTATTACTAAACATCTAAAAAACATCTTTGAAACCGGGGAACTACGGGAAGATTCAGTTAGTTCCATTTTGGAACATACTGCCGAAGATGGAAAAACATACAAGACTAAGTTTTATAATCTCGACACAATTATTTCTGTTGGTTATCGGGTTAATTCTACTAAAGCAACCCATTTTCGTATTTGGGCAACGGAAAGGCTAAAAGAATATATCATCAAAGGATTTACAATGGACGATGAGCGACTTAAAAACCCAGAAAATATTTTTGGTCAAGATTATTTTGAAGAGCAATTAGCACGCATTAGAAATATCCGTTCCAGTGAACGAAGATTTTATCAAAAAATCACTGATATTTATGCTCAATGCAGTTCTGACTACGATCCAAATGAAGAAATCACAAAACAATTTTTTGCTACTGTCCAAAACAAACTTCACTTTGCCATAAGTGGTCAAACAGCAGCAGAAATTATTCGTAGCAGAGTTGATAGCAAAAAACCAAATATCGGTCTTACAAATTGGACAAATTCGCCCAAAGGAGCCATTCGAAAAAACGATGTAACTATTGCCAAAAATTACCTTAATGAAAAAGAACTAGATGGTCTAAACAGAATTGTGACAATGTATCTTGACTATGCTGAAATGCAGGCACAAAAAGGAGTAGCCATGACTATGAAAGAATGGGTAAACAAATTAGATTCTTTTTTACAATTCAATGAAAAAGATATTTTGCAAAATAGCGGTAAAGTAAGTCACGAAGTTGCAATTACTTTGGCGGAAAGCGAATTTGATAAATATCAAGTTAATCAAGACCGTATTCTCGAATCCGATTTTGACCGCGAGGTGAAAAAACTACTCGATTCTAAAAAGAAATAATTTATGACTAAAGCTGTTACAACTAAAACTTATTTTATTATTTGGTTAATAACAATTGTAAGTTTTGTATTGCTAACAGTTTCCTTTAGTATTTTTCCTGATTTTTTTCAAAAAGCTGATATTTATAACCAGATTTTTGGAATCGTCTATCTTGGAAATATTTTTGTAGGCGTTGCAACTTTTGTTCTTGGTCTTGTTTCAATGCTTTTTAAAAATAAAGTTGATACAAATATTACACAAAATAATCAAGTATTAAAAAGTGATAAACAGAACAAACCTAAAACATTTTTACTTATAGTATCTTTTTTTGTTTTTATAATATCTCTTCTATTCTTATTTATTTCTAACACCTCATCTTTTACAAAAGATACAACACAATTTTCTCGATTATTAATACTTGCTTTTTTTGCATTTGTTTTCCTTATATTTTTTATTTCTTTTTTAGTTAGTTTCCCAAATAAGTTAATTATAAATAAAACAGCCTAATTTTCTACTTGATATAAAGAATGGAGCAGAGCAATGATCCAAAAGTATTATCTGAGACTTGAAAATCCGCTCGTGAGCGGGCGAAGGGAATTGGACCCTCTGTCTCCTCCTTGGCAAGGAGGCATTTTACCGGTAAACTACGCCCGCATATGGTTTATTTCCTATTATATTCTACCAGAGCGTGGCGTAATATCTCAATCGCTTTTTCTAAATCGTGAATATTAAGTACGTAAGCAATTCTTACCTCATTTTTTCCCATCCCTCGTGTTCCATAAAATCCGGCCGCCGGCGCGACCATGACCGTTTCATTTTTATAATTATATTTTTCCAGTAACCACTGGCAAAAATCCTCACTATTTTTGACCGGTAACTTGACTATCGTATAAAAAGCTCCTTCCGGTTTTTCAAGAAAAACTCCCGGGATAGACTTCAAACCATTGTACAAAACGTCCCGCCTTGCCTGATATTCTTTATGGACAGCGGAAAAATATGAATCTTTAACTTCAGTTAATTTTTCCGCCATAGCCTGATCTACAAATCCCGATGATAATCTTCCTTGAGCTATCCTTAAGACCCCGTCCATCAAATCGCGATTTAAAGAAACTATCATTCCAAGTCGTGCACCACAAAGACTATAGCGTTTTGATAAGCTATCAAGCAAGACCATTTTATCCGGGTATTTCTTCATATAATTAAGAATGGAAAAATATTTTTTCCCGTCATAGACAAATTCCCGATAAACTTCATCAGAAATTAAAAACAAATTATTTTTTACACAAATCAATACAAGCATTTCCATCTCCTCTTTTGTGTAAACTGTACCGGTTGGATTACTTGGATTACATATTAAAATTGCCTTAGTTTTTTTACCGATTTTTTTCTCAATCTTACTTCTCTCTGGCAAATGAAAACCCGTCTCCCCTTTTGTCAAGACCGGCACAACTTTAACTCCGTTTATTGCTGCGTAGGAATTATAATTTGCATAATAAGGTTCAAAAGCGATCACTTCCTCGCCAGGAGCACAGACTGAAAAAAGAGCCATCGAGATAGCTTCAGATCCACCAGTTGTTACTTGAATATTATTAGTCTTAACGAAAGAATATCCTATTTTGTTATAGTACCAAGCTAATGACTCAAGAAATTTTGGCTGACCTTGGGATTGCCCATAAGCAATTGGGTTGGTCGACCAATTTTTCAAAACATTAACCATCACACCGGGAGTTTTAATATCAGGATCTCCGATATTAAGGTGGTAGACCTTGACTCCCTTTTTTTTTGCTTCGGTAGCAAAAGGAACTAACTTTCTAATCGGTGACGCCGGCACCTCCAATAACCTACTGGAAATTTTAGTTTTTTTCATAGTATAATGATAAAGTTTTTACAAAATTTTGCAAGGGGATTATCCTATCCAAGGCTTTTTCGCAAAATAGCAAGATGATTGAGGTATATATGAAAAATTTTTCCTGAATCCATTTTTTTATGAAGTTTTTTAACTATTTCAAAATGCTCTTTTTCTTCTTTGGTTTTTGGTTCCAATTTTTCTTCTAAATATTTTTCAATTTCCTCAATATCCTTTAAAATATCTTTCCAAGCTGGAGATTTTTTTGCCAGTTTGTTTAATTCGTCCTTTTGAACGAATCGGCCCGCTTTTCTTAAATCATCTTTAATATTCAAATAATATTTTTCTAATAATTTCATTTGATTATTTTCAATTGCGTATTTTATTCCCCTCCCAGTGCCAATTATTTCCGGTGGAATTCCCAAGGAATATAAAGCTCCGGTAAAACCAATCGCCCTTGGCAACTGCACCTTACCTACTCCACGAGAATAT
>PEVZ01000011.1 GCA_002779665.1 Candidatus Roizmanbacteria bacterium CG06_land_8_20_14_3_00_34_14
TTCCTTTCTTTTTCTCACAAAACTGATCCACTCTTCAACTACCTCAAAGATCAGCTTAAATGGAGCCTCGATGATGAAGTCAAAGATAAAGATAAAAAAATTTAATTTGGCAATTCCGGAGCTAAAAAATTTTCCTAAAGATAGCATCGGCATAAAGAAAAAGTCTCCAATTGGTGCCAAAATACTTGCTTTTTCCTCAAGCCTCAACTCCTTGGTGACTTGACGAATCCGGTAGGAAAAGAATGAAACTACACTGACAAAAAATATAAAGATGACCTGACTGACTAAATTAAATCCTAAATTGCTTAAAAATTCATAAATAAGAGACAATGTTACTAAAAATGTTAAAGAATAAAAAACTGTAAAACCGAATATTAATAACGGTCTTTTGGGGCTAGATTTTTTTGGCATAAAAGCCACCCTGGTCTCAAATGACTTATCATCATCAATTATATCTATAATCCTTTGGTATATCTTTCTAGTATTTTCTTCACCTGGTACTTTAAAAAATCCTAAAATAGCAATCATCAATATTGGCGGAAAAACGCTGTTAATGATAATTGCGTTTCTATTAACTTCGCCGTACACATAAATTGAAATCGGCACCTCGAGTATTATGGCAAAAATCATTTTTGTAAGTAGTATGTATATAAAACTGCGAACGGCCAGAGTTCGAACTTGCACTCCTAACTGTTGATATTTATCTCGGCATGTCTGATCAATTTCTGTCCACAGTCGCTCTCGATTGGTAAGAATAGTCTGCACCTCATCTGGTTTATTTTTGATGAGAGCAAATAAAATTAAAAATGGCGGTAGTTGCTTGCGGGTAAATTTAGCTAAATTATCTACATATGGATTGGTTACCATATCATCTATCTTTTTAAAAATTGCCGGTAATTTTGCCCCCAAATTCTGTAGTTCTTTTTCTGAATAATCATGGAGGGTCTTATAAAATGTTGTAAACAGACGATAGCGTAAATAAGAGCGGTCACTCTTGCCAAAAACTTTTTCAATGGCAACCAGGGAATAAGCATCTTTCTGATCTTCCTTTAAGCCTTCTATTTTTATTTTTCTTCTTAATATCTGGAAAATAAAAGAAGATAAATTAGATTGAATAGTTGCTGATTCTGGCTGCAATGTTTCCTCAACTTCACAGGTTAAAAGATCCATTAAAAACTGATCAAGAAAAATTCTAATTTCGTTATCACGACCGACCACTAATTGACGGCGAAGAAGAACATATTTATTTATCAAATTTTGAATAACCACATTATCCTCAGCTCCTAGAACTCCATTATCAAAATAACGAGCCCAAAGAAGTTCACGAAGTAAATTTTCCGCTTCGCTATGACCGTCGGGATTTAAAGAAAAACGACGTCTCAAAATTCGCTCAATCGCGGCTCGGAGTATCAGGTGATCTTCTCTATACTCAACAGCGTTACGAACTCGTTCGTAAACAAGAGCAAAAAACGAAACTGTTTGAGAGACTGACAATGCTGAAATATCATCGGGGCGGACTCTTTTTTTTGCAGTTTTAAACGTGTCAAGCAAGGCCTGAGTAAATTTGGACAATACAATTATATTACTTTCGTTCTTCGTAGGCTGATCGTCTGGCATAGAATGGGTATATTATACGATTTTTAAGAAAGAGAGTCAACGTTGACGCCTGATTTAAAATCAACTTCTGAAATTGAGTGTAATATTTTTGCTACCTGAGTTTTTAATTGGTCGTATTTTTCCTGAGTTTTACCTTCAAATTTTATTGTCAAATAAGGGCCATTTTGTGAGGCTCGGACAATCATCATTTCGTCCTCCGTATCCATCCTCACTCCGTCGGACTCAACATATTTTGCTGTTGGATATAGCTTCTTTATTTCCCCACCAATCTTATCAGTGACGACAGAAAACTTAATATTATCGGCGCAACCGACTTTGATTTCAGGGCTCGAAAAGTATTTTGGTAACTCAGAAATAACTTCCCTTAAGGACTTGTTAACTCGAGTAAGATAAGCTAATAATCTCAGTGATGCGATCGCTCCGTCATCATGTCCGTAAAAATTATCAACGAAGAAAAAATGACCTGACAATTCTCCGCCGAAAATGGCTTTTTCTTCTCGCACCTTGGCTTTTATAAATGAATGGCCTGTTTTCCACATTATTCCAACTCCGCCATTTAATTTAATCACTTCATCGACCTGTTTAGAACATAAAACGTTAAAAATTACTTTTGACCCGGGAGCAAAATCTAAAACATCCTTGGAAAAAATCGAAACTAAAGTGTCATTCCAAATTAGATTTCCTTCATTGTCAACAACGCCCATGCGGTCTCCATCGGTGTCGTAAGAAAACCCGAGGTCGGCCTTTTCCTCAACAACCCTTTTTGCTAATCTTTCCTGAACTTCTCTCTCAGTTGGATCAGCAACACCAACTGGAAAGGTTGGATCTGGAGTTGTATTTTGTTCTATTACCTCACAGCCTACCGATCTAAGAATTTTTGGCAAAAACAATCCTGTCGTGGCAGCACAAGAATCAACAACAATCTTAAATTTTTTAATCGTTCCAATTCTCCTCAACAAGTCTTTTTGATAATCCGGAAAAATATCGTATTTAACATGTTCACCTAGTTTATCTAATTTGATGAATTGGCCGGATTTAACTAATTCTCGAAAGGCAACAATTTCCTCCGTCACCATTGTTTCGGAATAACCTGTCCCTAACTTAAAACCGTTATATTCTTTTGGATTATGAGAGGCTGTTATCATCACCATTCCACGGGTCCTAAAAAAGTATTGGGCAAAATAGCAGATTTGGGAAAGAGTTATTCCAATATCAAGAACCTTAATTCCTGATTCAGTCAAGCCTTTGACAAATATATCTCTAAAACGTGGAGAGGATTCCCGTGAATCAAAACCGATGACACAATCATAAATTCGTCTTTGCAGTAAGTAAGTAGCGTACCCTTTGGCAAGAATTAAAACATTTTCATCATCTAAGTCCGTACCAACTACACCACGTAAATCGTAACCACGAAAGACATGATCAGGAACTGTTTTCATAATTCAATTATATAAATTAAATATTAAATATCAAAATGCAAAAATCATGGATCCCCGTTTTCACGGGGATGACAAACACGTGTGAATCCAGACTAAATATTCATTTTAAATAGTAACAAGCCAGTATATCCAGCGACTTTTTGACTGTAAAAGGTGTTCCATTTGTCTTTGAATTGACATCAATCCTATGTAGACCTTGGTAAAAATTTATCAAGTTCTCCAATTTCCAATATTTGGCCTGATTTAATAATTTAGAAATCTGCCAGGACATTAATTTGGGAATTTTTTCACCCGTTTTTGTTATCAATATATTTCTCATATGACGGGCTAACATTATAAAAATAAAAATATCTTCTGTTGATTCTGACAAAGTATTTAATGTATCGATAAATGTCTTGAGATTACCTGGATAACATGAATCCAAAAGCTTAAAAATATTCTTGTCCGGTTTAAATTCTTTGATGATAATCCCCTTAATTGATTTTAAAACCCTTGAAGAAGTTTCTTCTTCCCAATCAAAAACATGGATTTCTTTTGAAGAAATAATTGCTTGAATTTTTTTTCCGTTTCTTTCACTCATCTTTTTAAATATTTTTTTGTTCAAACTTTGAGTAAAATAGGCTCGTTTTGAAGTAAAAAGCGAGCTTTCCGAAGAGCCCGTTTCATCAAGATCTAAAACCTGATGATAATCAAGGTTAACAATTTCAAAATCCTTTTCCTTAAGTAGTCGTTGTTGGTCGGTTAAATACCGGCGTGATTCCACCGAATCCTCCCCACAGATAATTGTTAGCATTAATATATTTTAATCAATTTATCAAAATTATTAAAGATTAAATATAAAAGGTTAAAGAATTATTAAACCACTAAATTTTAATTATTTTATGTTTAAGGTTTATTTAACATTTAACCTTTAAGATTTAATATTTGTTATTATTAATTTATGTACGATCTTATTAGTGTCGGTAATATAGCCATTGATCTTTACTATAAAGGAAATGCTTTAACAAATAAAGATGGACGATTTCAACTGGCGATTGGAGGGAAATATCACGCAGATTATTTTCACGAAGATATTGGAGGAGGAGGTTGTAATGTAGCGGTAGGAGTGGCTAAACATGGATTGAAAACGGCCCTTTTTGCTCGTATCGGAAACAATAATTTTAAGCAAACCATCCTTGAAAGACTTAAGCAAAAAAATGTTTCCATTGAATTTTGCCAGTTTGAGGAAAACTACAATATAGTTTCTTCAATCTTATTAACAGAAACAGGGGAAAGAACCATTATTAGTTATGACACTCCTGGTCACATGGTTAAGAAATTTTTTCTTCACGATCAATTAAAGAATGCGAAAAATATTTACGTTTCTTCGCTCTCAAACGTGTCACTTGAAGATAAAATCGAAATAATTTCTTATCTTAAGGGCGATCAAACCATGACTTTTGTCAATCTGTCAATTACGGATTGTAAGCGTGAACCAGAAGCTCTTTATAAAATATTTGATAGTCTTGATGTTTTAATAATCAATGCTCACGAGTACTCTGAATTAATTAAAAAACCTTACGAAGAAATTAATTTTCAAAATTTGGAACTAACACTCCCCTATCTCAAAAATAGAATTTTGATAATCACCGATGCCGAAAAAGGTAGCTACGGTTATTATAAAAATAAAAAATATTTTCAAAAAGCAGTAGAGCCTAAAAAAATTGTTGACACTACCGGTTGTGGCGACGCTTATACAGCCGGTTTTGTTGCTCAGTATTTAAAATCTAAAGACATAAAATTTTCAATGGAATCCGGAGCAAAATATGCAGCGGAAAAGTTAGAAAGGATTGGAGCTAATTAAAATAATCCGACCAATAAATAATTTAATAATCAAATTATTTAATTATTTAATCATTCGCTTATTTGTTTTTTATTCATTGGTAGTATTTGTAGTATTGGTCGGATTGGTAGTATTATTGATTACGTTTCAGAATCTGATACGCCAACCCGCAGGCGACGGCATCGGCCTCATCATCTTGTTTAATATCGATATTTGTTGTTAGTTTGATCATCTTTTGCACCGCTAATTTATCAGCTTGACCATATCCTGTCACGATTTGTTTGATCTGGAGCGGAGTCAAGAATTCCACTTTAATATCATTTTGTGCAGCCAGTAACATGACGATTCCTTGGGCTTGAGCAACGCGAATAAATGTTTTTTGGTTTTTGAAAAATAATAGTTGTTCCAACACCATCACATCCGGCTTATATTGTTTCATAATTTCAACAAGTTTCAAATATATTTCGCGAAGCCTTATTTCCGTTTTTAATTTCTTTGATGTCTTTATAAGCGCGCTCGTTACGTACTTTTTATCCTTAAAAATTGCATACCCCGTCCGCTCAATACCCGAGTCGATGGAAAAAATGATCATAATATTGCCAAAGTTGCTTTAACAGAAGGATTATTTGTGTTAATCAAATCAACTTCTCTAAATTTTTGTTTTAAAGGTGTTAAAAATTCATCAGCCCATGATGGAGTTAATACTACAACTCCTTCAAAATCAACAATTATTTTTTCGTTCGAATTAATCTCGTTCAAAGTTGGTTGAAAGGCCAACCATGCCTCTTTCCCGGCAGGTCGCGAAACTAAGATTATACCAAATTTTTTTATATCTATTTTCATAATAATTCTTCAAAACTTATAACAGCAAAACACCCCTTAATAAAAGTTTCTGTTTTATTAACTATTAATTCATCGTCTCCTTTCTTTAAGTATAGCTGAGCATCTCCTGTTTGGAAATATAATGAAAACGGATTTTTTATAATAATAGATCTAACGAATTTAAGTCCGTTTCCTCTCGTTTCGGGATATCTACCGGAAATTGTTTCTGTAAAAGCCATTTTTATTGCTTCACTAGAATCTACTAATTCAGGTCGTACTCTTTTTAGAGTGGTTAATATTCCCTGCCCTCGGTCAGCTAATACTACTTTTCTATTTCTCATAGAATATGAGAAAAAAATACCAGGAATATCAGACCAATTACCTAAATTATGGTCAAAAGAATTATTTCCAATCTCTCCAGCAACTGCCGTGATCAAGGAAACAACTTTAATTGATGCAAATTTACTTAATAATGATTGCAATTTTTCGAGTCGGGCTTGAAAAATATCTCGAGTTTGACAATATGATTCTAAGGTAGGTTCCTTTGGATTGTCCGATTCTGCCCAACTCAAAGCTATAGTGTCAATTTCTTGTAGATACTGATCGATATCAGATTGATTATAAAATCTATGACCTTTTGGACCAGTTCTGATTGATTTTAACCTACCGGATGAATCCCATCGTCTTAGTGTATCTATTGATATTCCCAGCAACTTTGCAGTTTGACCTATTGATAAAAGCCTATTCATAGTTATTTATAAATCTATGCATATTCTAACATATCTATGTAAATCTATGCAAGGACAAATTACATATCCCATCCGTTCAATACCGGAATCAATGGAAAGAATAGTCATTGCTTAATTATACGCGGAAATCACGTCAATTTATTAGGAATTTTTATATAAGGTCCGACCCTAAAGGGACGGACCTTGAAAAATAAGAAAGTAAACCCATCAATACTACTGAGAAAAAAGATGGGAGAGTCGCTACTTAGTAACTCTCGACTAAAACCCTTGCGGGCCTTACATCTAAGTCCTATCAACCCCGTATTCTGCGGGGAAGCTAATGGGAACTTCTAATCTTGGAGTTCGCTTAACACTTGAGATGCATTCAGTGTTTATCGTTTGGAAATGTAGCTACCCGGCGATGACCTTGTGGGCCAACCGGTAGACCAGTGATTTCCTCTTCCAGGTCCTCTCGTACTGTGGAAGAGTCTCCTCAAAAGTTCAATCGCTTGCACAGGATAGAGTCCGAACTGTCTCACGACGTTCTGAACCCAGCTCGCGTACCGTTTTAATGGACGAACAGTCCAACCCTTGGGGCCTACTTCAGTCCCAGGATACGGTGAGCCGACATCGCAAAAAATTCTTTCAATTACTTGAAAGTTTAGACTATACCTTCACCCCACTTTAAGTAGTGGGAGCTAGCCTTATTACCTGATAATAAATTATCAAGTCTTTTAACACTACGTGTAGTGTTAAAAAGTCGTTACGGGTCCCGCGGAGCGGGATTCCCACGGTATTGTCCTTTTATTGCTAAAAGGAGTCCACCGTTATGAGCTAGGAAAAAAATTTCAAAAAGACCCAAATTAAAAAAATGGATTACAAGCGTGAGATTACTCTCATGGCGCCCCAATGTATTAAGGTGCCGAACCGCGTCGTCGATATGAACTCTCGGACGCGACTAGCCTGTTATCCCCGAGGTAGCTTTTATCCGTTAAGCCCTGACCGCAATCACAGCGAGTCAGGGGATCACTAACACCTGCTTTCGCATCTGTTTGAATAGTCATTCTCACAGTTAAGCCAGCTTATGCGTATGCACTTATAGTCCGATTTCCATCCGGACTAAGCTGACCTTTGCGCCCCTCCGTTACTCTTTAGGAGGGAACCGCCCCAGTTAAA
>PEVZ01000032.1 GCA_002779665.1 Candidatus Roizmanbacteria bacterium CG06_land_8_20_14_3_00_34_14
TTTTCCCAACCTTTAAGGGTATGACATTTTCACGTGGTTAACTATGACATTATCAAATGGGTGTAAGATTTAATTTTTGGGTATTGACAGTTAATATCATGTCTGCTATCCTTTCTTTAATTGTTGCTTTTAAGTTAAGAAAATCACTATGACTGCTCAAAATATTAGACACGCTCTTGATGAATGGTTGGTAGATGTTAATGTCCGTGCCCAAATTGCTTTTGCTTTGCTTGTAATAGCGTTTCTTCTCTTTTATATGACCTTTCTTAAATAATTTTTTATTCATATTTCCCATATATTTTTACGGACTGCCCGTCACTGGCGCAAACCCCGTTACAAGGCGGAACCACTTTATCCTGTTTTTTAAATAACGTTTTCCCATTCCAGATTTTAAATATTTTTCTCTATCTCTTGCATCTTGTTCGTTAAGGCATGCTTCATAGTAAATTAATCTGAAAGGACATCTTCCTTTTGTTGAAAATACTTGGCCTTTTTGATGTTCTATAAAGCGGTTCCGTAAGTCCTTAGTAAAACCCGTATACTATTTTTTATCTTTACGACTCTGTAATATGTATGTGTAATAAAATTGATCTTTATCCATACTATACTAAGGACTACCTTGTAACGGGGCAAACTGTATTGCCGCGCCGTTGTTGTATAGCATTTTAATTTACACGGGCGTGAGGGCAGAGTTGTAAACCTTCATTTCATCCAGAAAGCCATTCCAGGTGACTCCATAATTACGTCCCACCCTTTTTAGGGCATCGTTACTGTGGGTATACCCCTCAGCGCCACCGATGCTTTGGGTACTTAGTAATTTACCATCAAGATACAAACTGGCAGTCTGACTGGTTTGATTTACAGAAACGGCAGCGTAATGCCATTGTGAATCTGCATACTGATAGGTACTAGTCCCAGGAAATTGTAGTGTTGCCACCAGTGAATTGACGAAGTTGTTGAAATGTTTTTGTTGAAGGTTTATAACTCGGAAGCGAAGTGTACTGGTCATTACCAAAGATTGGAAAGTCATAACTGGTAGTCGAACCAGTATTTAAATTAAACCAGGCTGTTAACGTAAAATCGATAGAGTTTGGGAAATACATACTGTTTAAAGGAGCTGTATCATCATTGCCATCAAAAAATAAAGCTTTACCGAATTTTCCATTATTTGACCATAGTGGTGCTGTGACGCCGGCGGGCAGAGAGTCAAATTGAACATGGATGTTGGCGGTGGCGTCACAGTCGACGACGTAATAGGGGAGCTGTTCACCGTTTTGTTTAGTAAAGCGCACGTCTCCGCAATCAACTTGGAATTTACTCGTATCTGTTGCGTCAAAAGTTGGGACTGTAACGTACACGTTCGTTTCAAGAGTTGTGTGAGAGGGAATTGAAACTGCTTTTCGGTAACTCCAGGCATCGTTATACCAAGCCACCTCAATTGGGGTTCGATATTTTATAACCAAGTAGAGGATAGGGAGGGTGACCAAAAGAAACAAAAGCGAAAAAACCAGGATTTTTCTTTCAATTATTGCTCTCCACACTAAGCCAAATCCAACTGCGTCAGTTGTATTCGGCTCTCTGTTTAGCTCCAAACCCTGGTGTTTTCGGTATGTTTTTATTATAAAGGAATTTAGAGGATTTTAAAGGAAGAAACTCCTTTATCTTCCTCTATTTCCTTATTCCTCCCAACTGCAACTTATAATCCCTAAGTTTTCGCTCTAACGATTGCACCAGCTGGCGCAACAACCAGTCGGTTTTATTAATTAATTCGATAAATATTTCGTAGGTAAGATCAGAGACTTTAAAATTACTTAAAGGAGGATAGAGGACTGTCAGGGGGCGGTAGGTAAAGTCCCGAAGAGGAGGATTAGAGGAATTTAAAGGAGAGTTAGAGGAAATTAAGGGAGCATTAGACGAGGGTAAAGGAGGATTAGAGGAATTTAAAGGAGGATTAGAGGAATTTAAGGGAGCATTAGACGAGGGTAAAGGAGGCTTAAAGGAATTTAAAGGAGAGTTATAGGAGGGTAAAGGAGGATTAGAGGAATTTAAAGGAGATTTAAAGGAGGGTAAAGGTCCTTTAGAATCCTTTAGATTTCCTTTATTTTCCCTTAAACCCTTATTAAAATCTCCGAGGTTAATCCCGATCCCCATCAGACTTGACCCTGGTTTTGAGCTGAGAAACTTGTCCTCAGCCAATTCCCTTATATCTCCCTTAACTTCCTCTAAACTCCCTTGACTATAACCTACAAACTGGAGATACTCACCGGTTGTCGTCCTCTTAAACCCCTCTTCAATATTTCGTACGACGCTTCTTGCCGCATCGTCGACCTGTGATTTTCTACGATATTCTGATTTTGGTAAAGACTCGGTAAATCTCCTAACAAAAAATCGTAAAAGCACCGCGTTTGACCATGGTACAAGATATTTATAGCCTTCGGGATCAGTCCAAGAACGCGAAGTACTTTTTAGAGGATTATAAAAGAGGTTAGAGGAGGATAGTTCCTTCATTGTCTTTTCTGCAAGTTGTTGGGAAATTGTGTCGTCCATATTTTCATTATAGTATTTTTTCTGGTAAATTATGTTGCTCAACCACCGGTAAATTAAACTCTTCAATCGCCGGTAAACGCTTTTCATATAAGACTATTGCCTTGCTCTGAATATGACCTTTTAAGATATACAAAATATAAATAATTTCGGCTAAGATCAGGATTTCCAATAATCTTGGTTTGATGAGAGAAAATAAGAACAGGAAAAATTTAATAATAATCATCCAGATTGGTAAAATATCAAGATTGAGCTTGATACTATTGGCAGAGATTGACTTATTGAAATTAGTCTGGGCAAACAGACGGAAATTTTCCGGATTAGAAGAGGGGAGATTGATAGAAAAGTTTCCTTTCGAATCGGACTTGATGTCAAGGAGAGGAAAGGAGGAAGCCTCAACGGGCCGAACGATTAAAGATGATAGATGATAGATGATAGATGATAGTTTACTGTCATTGCCTGTGCCAAACACCGAAAGTTTAACGTCTGTATTTGGTACTGCTTGTCCGCTTAACATTACCTGATCGCCAATAAAATAATCGCTACCTATTGGGGGATTATTCAGAGAAACAGTCGGAGGCATAATGACCGGACCAATATTGACGTCGTATTTGATTGGAAATGGCGGGAGGCAGACAGGCGAGCTCAATCTCCCAAATTGGTCTTTTGAAGTCAGGCAGGCCTCGCGCGGTGAAAGAGGGGAGAAGCGGTTATCAAATTCAAAATACCCCTTATCATCGGCGGTCGTCGTATCAAATATGCCCTGTCCATCAAAGGTCACAAAAGCCCGTGGGGAGGTATAACCATACAGATTAAATCGATGATCACCAATAAACGCCGAGACATTAACATTTTTAGATTGTTTATCATCAAAATAACTTGTATTGGAAATTCCAGCTACATTTCCGTTAGGTAATTTATCAGTATAAAGCAAGCTTAATTGGAGCGGAACCAAGATTAATAATAAAGTGAGCAATAAATACTTCATTAGTTAAGTATATAATAAACCAATAAACCAACAAACCAATAAACCAATAAACCAATATCCAACTCCAATACTGTTCAATTAACAAATGACAAATATTGGTTGTTGGTATTTATTGGAGTTGGTCCGCCTGTTGGCGGATTGGAGATTATTTATTTTGAGTTTTTATTATTCTCTCTTCCTCAGTTGTGATTTTAATTTCTCAATTTCATTTTTTTCTTTTTTCAACTCTTCCTCAAGATCGGTTTCTTTTGTTATCAAATTTTTCACAATTATTATCATTACTATGATAGTCAAGATGACGGCTAAGGCGACTCGCCAAGGAAACATCCAAACATAGGCTACCTGTTGACGACTGACACTTTTTAAGCCGTTACTTGCCACGTTGACAAGTATTTTATATCTTCCAATCATCCATTTAGAACCTAAATCAACATCGTATGATTTGCCTGCTTCCGGGAAAATTCTCTGTTCTTTAATATTTTGTTGATCAGTCGGCAGACCGAACAAATTACTAATATTAGCGTATCCGGCAGGGACGATGTGATAGTCACTTAAATTAAAAACGTCAAATTTTACTTTTATTGGTCCATATTCTTGAAATTTTGGAAAAGTAAATCCTGAAATATTCAAATTTTCTTTACAATTACTATTTTCAATATTAAAAGTAACAATACCCCCAAGGCGGGTACTGACGGTCGTGGCCGTCTCAGGTTTTTTAAAATCAGCTTTAACTCTGACCGTTTCTGAAAGAGGCTCCACGTAAACAAGAGCATATTTGGAACAGGTGCTAACATCGTAAGGTACTTCGACCCCCATATCGACCGAGACGTAATCGCGAGGAGGAATGGCGATTGAATCATTTGGAAGGGTAATCCAAGAAGAGGCGCCATACTTTGACTTAAGTTCTTTGCTTTCTACTACTTTTGGAGTTCCTTGCTTATCAGTGACGACAAAATCAACTACTTTCAACTTTCCCATTAAAGCAGTATCAGCGCCATTTTTAAACTGAATTTGAATCCTGGTTCTTTCTCCCGGTTTAACTAATTTTTCCTGAATTGCCGGAAAAACCGATAGATTTTGTCCATCCAAATTTTGACCATTAACAACTGGAATTATAAAGGTTATAAAAACTATAAACACTATAAAAGTTATAATTGCACGTGTGTATTTTTTCATATTAGAATCTTGGGTAGGCCTGATAGGTCAACTTGTTATAATAGAGACCGGCCTGTTGAGTACCATCGACTGAAAGTCTATAGCAGACGTCAACCGTATCTCCAGAAATTGTCGAGGTGTTTGAAGCAATAGTTTGAAAACCAGTTGAATCAAACACCTTATAATTTGGATTACTAAATGCAGCGTTTGTTCCTGCTAAAGTATAGCCAAACCCATTATTTGTAGCCGTCGCCCAAGCGGCGGCTGTAGTCGTGCTACAACTTCCATCGCAAGTTCCGTCGGCAATCGAAGGTGAGCTTCCGTCTTTTTTTAAAGCGCCATCTTCGGTCACTTGTAGAACATATCCGCCACCGGCGTTTGTCGTGACTGTATGAGTATGAGCTGCGTTAAAAAAAGTTTCCGAATTGAAAATAGTCCCATAGGGGACAGTCACACCTGATGTATTATCAGCGGTCGTAGCAATACTGGTTGTAGTTCCACATTTTGATTGTGACGCAGCCACAGATGATATCGTCCAAGTGACTGAGGTTGGGACGTAGGCCGAGACAAAAACACCATCATTAGGAGTAATTCCCGTATCGGCTTTATCGATGATATTGGCACTGGCATCTTCTGTCTGAATCGTTATGACCATCTTATCTCCAACACCTCTGGTGTGGGAAGTCCCACTTGGTGAAGGATTAATAAAACGGTCTTTGACCGTGCTGGCGTGTCCGATGGTAAATGTATATTGTGTTCCGGCTGCTAAAGTTCCCACAGGCACTAAAATGTTGTGATATTTTGAACCTCCCAATGTGGTTGTTGTATAAGTTGCGCTGGCATTTGTGATTGTTGCCGATCCTCCTGATATACTTAAAACTCCGGTGGCAGTAATATCAGTTCCCAAAGTATTGGCGTCAAATTTTCCCGCATCAGGAATTCCATCAGCGTTATTTGTTGTGGCAGCCGGTACATAGACTCGAAGATTTGTGACGCCGGTAACATCAGTTGGAGTGAAAGAAATAGCCAATCTTGAAGATTGTGAGGCAACGACGCGATCATCAGCCACAAGACCACCGGTTATACCAGTTGATACATTAAAACTACTGGCGTTGAGAACCTGGCCAACCGTATAAGTTGTATTACTGTTACAACCATTTGAAGACAAATTGCTAAAGCATACAGCATCGCCCGGAAATAAATTACCGGTGTCGTTATCAGAATGAGCACTTGTCTTTATGGTAACATTTTTGGCACCACCGGTAACGGTTGAGGCGACTGCTCCAAGATAAGAAAAGCGTGAATTAGTCATGGTTGTGTAACCGGTTGTAAAGGTAGCGGCATTAACTTGAGAAGCGCTATTAATGTACATTATAGTAACCTGTAAAAAAATGAATAGAAAAAGAATTGAGCGGTAAATAATTTTTCTCATGATTAATATAACAATATAGGTAATTATAAAAGTTGTCAAGGAGAAAATGCAGAAGAAGAAGAAGAAGAAGACAAGTTGAAATATCTCCTTTAATCTCCTCTAAAATTCCTCTTCCCGCCACATTTTCGCACTCGGCTTTTCAGTACTATTCGTACACGCCTCGTGCTAAAATTGTAGGCGGGTGCGCGAATTTTTTTTAAAAAATTCGCTTGACAACATTTTTTCCGTCTGTTACATTGTTACTTATATGGCAATAAAAGATAGGCGAACGAAGATTTTACTCGCATCATATTTACTTTCAGACGTTGAGTTTAGCAATATTTCTTTTGATGAAAAAGTCCAAAAAATATTTGATTTTTCCTTAAATCAAAAGACCAGGGGAACATTATCCAGGATGATGAAAGAAGGATTGATAGAAAAGTTGAATCGGTCAGAGTCGGTCGAGTCAGTTAAATCAGTGAAAACCGATTCAACCGATTCAACTGATTCAACTGGTTCAACTGAATACCGTCTCACCGAGAAAGGTTTTTCGGAACTATGTCTTGAATTTCCTTTCTTTAGGTTCCTCAAGGAAAAATGGGATGGAAAATGGAGAATTATTTCCTATGAAATTCCTGAGACTAAAAGAGAATTACGCGACCGACTGCGAAGGGAAATGCAGGGTTGGGGATTGGGTCCTTGGCACAGGTCATTTTGGGTTACCCCTCATCCCATTTTACCAACGTTAAAATTATTGACAGCCCAAAAAGAAGAAGAAAAGTATATCCAGGCTTTTGAAGCTGATCACACTTTTGGCGACCGTGAATTTCTTATAGAAAAAGTCTGGGGTAAATCAGCCTTAGATAAATCCTATCGTGAACTTTTCAAAAAATGGCACGAAATTTTATCTTCTGACGTTGAAAAAGTTATTAAGCTAAAAAACGTCATTGGTGAATATGTCGAGCTACTCCGCCAGGATCCAGGGTTACCTCAGGAGTTAATAGGCGAAAGCTGGATTGGGTTTGAGGGCTGGAATATCTTCAAAGAGATTAAAAGTATACTACTTTCATAAATTCCAATAACCAAGTTCCAAGTATTCCAAACAATAACCAATTTTACAATTTACAAACGTTTGGTCATTGAGATCTTGTTATTGGATATTGTTTGTATTTTTGAATTTGGAACTTGGAATTTTGAAAGTAATATCTCCCTCTTCATCCGTCCGTCTGATTTTTACATTCTTGGCTTTGAGCATATCTAAAATCTTTTGATGAGGGTGACCGTAAGAATTATTTTTTCCAACACTTATCACTGCGACCAATGGGTCTGCTAAGTCTAAAAATTTTTTAATTAGACCGTTTTTTGAGCCATGATGGGGAACTTTCAGAATATCAACCTTTCCAATGGTGCTGTGGGACAGCCTACCTAATACGAACGGTGATGCATCGCCGGTAAATAGCACGCCATCAAACAAAAT
>PEVZ01000066.1 GCA_002779665.1 Candidatus Roizmanbacteria bacterium CG06_land_8_20_14_3_00_34_14
AAATTCCCTGTGCATAAAATTTGGGTTCACATTTGGTTCTATTGAAGCATCTTAGTTTGCACCATTGTGACGCACTTGCTTGTGTTGTGAAGATATCAACGCTTGCCATAAATTTAAAAACCCCGCTCTTTGGTGGGGTGGGTAATTTACAATTTATTAATTACTCACACCGCACGGGCTCAATAAAGAGCATGTGCATAGTAATGAGTTTACAGAATATATTTTTCATGAAGTTAATTATAACACAAAATATTTTATTTCTCTCTAATTTTTACTCTACCTGCTATTATTAGAAGTAAAAAAATTATTACTAAAATTCCCCATGAAATACTTGCCAAATCCATTGCTCTTGGGTTAATCATTATTCTAACACCCCCTTTAATAAGATCAAGGATAAATACAGGCTAAATATCCCTAAAATAACATAACGAAATACATTTAGTTCAGGCTTTGATGTGATAAATGCTCCAATAAACCAACCAACGGACATATTGGAAAAAAAATTAGACAAAGATTTTGCTTGAACTATATTAAGACTAATATTCATAGATATAATTTAGCTTTTCATTGAATGGTTGTCAAGATGAAGATAAAATAATATATAATAAAAAAACTGAGTATGAAAAAAATATCTGTTGAACAAACTGTTGAAATGGTTGGAAAAGAAGTTAATCTTTACGGCTGGGTCGATACCAAGCGAGACCATAAAAAGATTGTTTTTATTGATTTGAGAGATAGAACCGGGATTGTCCAGGTCGTCGGTGGAGAAGACTTTAAGAGTTTGAATACCGAAGATGTTGTCTGGATTAAAGGTTTGGTTAAGACAAGACCGGAAAAACTTATCAACCCTAAAATCAAAACCGGAACAATTGAAATTGAAGCTAAAAAAGTCAAAGTTTTAAATAAAACAAAACCTCTTCCATTACCTGTCACCGGCGATGGACACAATATTGATGAAGAAGTCCGACTCAAATATCGCTATCTTGATATTCGACGGCCAAGGATGTATAAAAACTTAGCTCTTCGCAGTAAATTTATTGACTTAATTCGACAGCACCTTTTCAAAAAAGATTTTTTGGAAATCGAGACACCGATTTTATCCGAAACGACTCCTGAAGGTGCCCGTGATTTCATTGTCCCCTCCCGTCTTCAACCGGGTAAATTCTATGCTCTTCCCCAATCGCCTCAACAGTATAAACAATTACTGATGGTCGGTGGCGTAGAAAAATATTTTCAGATTGCCCGTTGTTTTCGTGATGAAGACCCGAGAGCTGACCGGGCTTATGGAGAATTTACCCAGCTTGATTTGGAAATGAGTTTTGTCGAACGGGAAGATGTTATGAATTTAGTTGAAGGGATGATGATTGAAATATATGAAAAATTAAATATCCCAATCAAACAAAAACCCTTTCCGATTTTTACCTATCAAGAAGCAATTAAAAAATATGGGGCTGATAAATTTGATTTACGGACGGAAGAAGATAAAAAAAACGGCATTCAAGCATTCGCTTGGGTAATCGATTTCCCTTTCTTTGAACGAACACCAGAGGGTGGTTGGACATTTACTCATAATCCATTCTCCGCGCCAAAGCCTGAATTTATGAAAGATTTGTTGGGAAAAAAAAATATCGGGAATATTTTGACGACTCAATATGATTTGGTCTGTAACGGATATGAAGTCGGTGGAGGAAGCATTAGAAATCACACACTTGAAGGATTGAAAGCGGTCTTTGAAATAATGGGATTAGATGAGGCGGAAATCAATCTAAAATTCGGACATATGATAGAAGCTTTGGGCTACGGAGCGCCTCCTCACGGAGGTATGGCACCCGGGATTGATCGGTTACTCACCTGTATAACCGGAGAGACCTCAATTCGTGAAGTGATTGCAATGCCGATGACTTCGGGTGGACGAACCGCGATTATGAAAGCACCATCAGTCGTTAAAGATGAAAAGCTGAAAGAACTTGGTATTAAATTGACATAATCAATCTAATTGATCTAATTATTCTAAACAAATCCCAATTTCACAGTTTAACATCGATAATTATATAGGTCAATAATAAAAATTATAAATTAGAAATTTTAAAAAATGCGACTCAAACATATTTTCTTTTTCGCATTTTTTACATTTCTTTTTCTCTTCTACCCGGGTGATTCGTACTATTTTCATATTTTTGCTTACAATCGGGAGCTAATAAATAAAACTGAAACGGTAAAAAAAATTAATATTAGACCAATTCCATATTTAAAACTTCCATTCTATCCTGAAGTGACAGCTCAGGCGATCTATTTAGTTGATTTACCGTCTTTTACACCAATTTTTTTCCGTAACGAAAATTTGAAACTTTTACCGGCTTCAACTACCAAAATTATCACCGCCTTAGTCGCGATGGATATCTACAAACCTGATCAAATAATTACTGTAAAAAAAACTATTGATGAGGGTCAGGTTATGGGACTTTTGGTCGGTGAAAAAATTACGGTTGAAAATATCTTATACGGAACCCTTGTCCATTCCGGGAATGACGCTGCCTTCGTTTTAGCTGAAAATTATGGTTATGATAAGTTTATTAATTTAATGAATAAAAAGGCAGAAAGTTTAGGAATGAAAAACAGTCATTTTTCAAATCCAAATGGACTTGATTCGGGGACACAGCATTCAACGGCTTTTGATTTGAGTTTAGCCGCCAGAGAGCTCCTTAAGAATCCATATCTTTCAAAAATAGTATCAACCAAAGAAATAACTATTTCCGATGTTGATTTTAAATATTTTCACCAGCTAACTAATGTCAATAAATTACTTGGAGAAATTCAAGGACTTGGCGGACTTAAAACCGGATACACTGAAAATGCCGGCGAAAACCTCGTTTCTTTTTATAAAAAAAATGGCCATCAGTTTGTCATCGTTATCTTAAAAAGTTTAGATAGGTTTAGTGATACAAGAAATATAATAAGCTGGATTGAAGCAAATGTTGACTACGCTAATTTTTAACTGCCGGTACATACCCCACGAAGTCCTCTTCTCCTAAAAATATGTAAACGGGTTGAAGATAATTTTGGTAAATATCAGGGTCTAAATATCCAAATTTCATACTTTTTATTAAAATATTTTTTTGCCCGGATGTTCCTGCAACGACCGAGCCTAAACCACTGTTTAATTCCGACCAGGCCTCCTCACCGGTTTTCACCCAATACGTACCAATTTGTTCCTCAGATTTTTCAAAAAAAGCAATTTGACTCTTTATAATTTGAAAGTCTGTTCCTTGGAAAATCATAACAACATAATTTTGACTAGTAAAAAATTTAGGCGTCACTATATCAAAATCATCAATATTTGGACGCCTAAAATCAACCTCTACTAATTGTGCTTCTAAACTTTTCTCAACGTTGACAAAACTTTCATTAATCGGATTCTGCCTAAGATAAATTATGTCAACGTTCCCCTTGGCCAGTTCATCGGGATATCTTCCTATTTTTTTTAAAAAATCAATTGCCTTATTTTCTATTACGGTTTTCATAGGAATGCTTATATCAGGTGAAGTAAATAATGAATTATCAACTTTTCTATCAAATTTAAAATTAAAATTGGAAATATCTATTGTTAATGTTTTTTCTTGATCGGAAAAGGTTGCTATTTTCCCTGTCAACTGATGTTTGACTACCTCTGTATCAAAACCAAAGCCTTTTGCCATCAAATATATCTTTTCAACGTAACCGAAACGGGGATTGTATTCAGGTAAAAAAAATACCTTCGCAGTATCGGTAGCGGTTATTGGAGTACCCTCAATCGTATCTAAGGTAAATTTTAGCCCAGCACTTGATGAAGAACCTGGAATTTCTGGCGGACCAACTTTTCCAAAAATTTGATTGGTAAAAGTTGGTACAGTTTTATTTGCTTCCAAAATAGTTAAGGTTAATTTAATTGAAAAGAAGAATATTAAAAAAATAAGACAAAATAAGACGAAGTAGGGTAAAAATTTTCTAAAATAATAAGACAGTTCAGTTAAGGACATATAATCATCATACCTACCGGAGGAAGTTCAGTCAACATTAATCTTTACAACACTCAAAAATCTTAACAATTGATTTATTGATCTGTTTCAATAAATCGTTTCGAAGATATTTTACAAAATCTTGAATTATTTTGTTTAATTTCATATGTCTCCACCACAATTATAAAAAGTTAAATATCGTCATTATCATTAACAATGATACAAACGATATGATTAATCGTTGATAAGGGAAAAAAACTTTACCACAATTATACTTTCTTAAAATTAAATCTAGTATTATGGACAGAATAATTGTCAAAAAACCAATTACCAGAATATCATTTACTCCTAATTTTTTTGCAATTAACAATCCCCCTCCAATAGTTAGAATACACGCCAGACACATAGTTTATGATAGAATTTATCGATATATATTGCAATCTCTAGAACAAAATGAAACAATGTTTATTATTTCTTTCTTGCAAGAATACCGAAGAAGCGGATAAAATTTCTTATGAATTATTAGGTGAAAAAATAATTGTTTGTGCCAAAAAAATACCTATTAATTCTTCCTATTTATGGAAAAATAAGATAAAATCCTCTCAAGAAATTTTACTAATTATGGATTCAATTGAGGAAAATTTTGAAAAAATTGACATAGTAGTTAAAAAACTTCACAGTTATAAAACTTATAATTTGGTAATGACAAAAGTAGATAAGATTAATAATAAGGCATTAAAATGGCTTCAAAAAAATATGTTACACCCTAATATTACGGTGTAACATTTTCAATATTAATTTTGGAGAATTTAAATGATATAATTTCTTAAACTTTTTCCTATTTTTGTCGGGGTGGCGAAATGTTCAACTGATTGTTTCTGAAAGAAGTGAGGAATTACAATCAGTTAATCCCGTCCGAGTAAAACGAGGCGGGAGTATATATTTTTCGGGCGAATGGCGAAATGGTATACGCGTAGTCTTGAGGAGGCTATGGGGCAACCCGTGGGAGTTCAAGTCTCCCTTCGCCCACTTTCGGTTTCCCACTTCTGGGTCTAACTGTCAGTAATCCGAATAAATCGGAGACTGACAGTTGAGCAAGTCCTCTCCCCGACACAACGTAAAAAATTTTAACGTTGTTGGAACGTTTAAATCAAATATTTATTACGTTCCAATCACTTTCTCTTAATCGTGTAAACGTAAGGATAGTACAAGAACAAAGCTGGTGGGTCGTCTTGGATTATCTTTTGGAATTCTTGATAAATCTTATTTCTTTCTTCAATATTGATCGTCGACCTGCCCTCTTCTAACAATTTATCTATTTTGACATTATTATAATTACTTATATTCCCTTCTTGCTGAGTTGAATCCCAGAAATAATACTGATCTGGATCTTGGGGCACTTTCCAAAAAACTAATAAAAGATCAAATTTATCCGGCCGTTCATAAGAAATCATATTAATATCGACTTTTAATCCCGTCTTTTTTATTTCTCCGGCAAGACTATCGGCCACATCATAATAATCGTAAGAAGTTAATAAATTTAATTGGGCTGATTCAGTCGAGCCTGTTTCATTTTTAATAATTTTGGTAGCCGTATCTATATCATAAACATTTGATTTCAAATTCGGATTGTATGCCCAGGATGTAGGGGGAACCGGGCCTCTGGCAATTTCACCATAATCAGAAAGTTTTTGATAATCCATCATCATTGAAAAAGAGTTTTTTAAATCTTTATTTGAAAATATTTTTTCTTTATTATTAAAAAATAAAGTTAGTAAGCGTGTATAATCAACCGATTTCGTTATTTGACTGTTCTTCCAGTTTAAAAAAGTGTCTGCGACTGATTTTTTTGTTAAGGTCATTTTATTAATTTCCCCTTTTTTATAAGCTATAACTAAGTCGGATTCATTACTATAAAATTTATATTTAATCGTTATCAGATCTTTAGTATTTGGTATTAAGGTTAGATCAACCAAAGAACCATTAATAATTTTATATTTGCCTAATTTATAAAACCCGGCAATTCCAATTAACGGTGCTCGTATTAAAGGCTTACTCAAATAAGTAGGAAAAATACCTAAAGGTTTATTTAAATAAAAATCTAAAACATTTTTATCAATTACTTTTATTTTAACGTCAGAAAATTGATAATTAATGTCAGAAGCAGTGAACTTTTTATCATCATTCCACAAAAGATTATTCTTCAAATAGAATCTATATTGCTTTCCTTGATCTTTTACTTCCCAAGAATTAGCCAAAACAGGAACAATTCCCCCTTTTTCATTAATATTAATCAAGCCATTAGAAACTTTTGTCATTATTTCTTCAGGCAGATTAGAAAAATTATAGTTACCTACCAACCCAATTATTTCTTGTTTATTAAAGATCAATTTTAAATAAGGAGAGATTGATAAAAAACCGATTAAACTAATAAATCCAATAAAAAAACTCATTAAAATTAGGCGTGAATATTTTTTACCGAATTCTAAGAATAACCAATAATAATAGCGAAAAGTTTTTTTGTTCATTTAACAAAAAGGTTGACTAAAGAAACCACTAAAAAAATAAATATAGAAATTGTCGTCAACCAAAGAATCATTTTTTCCATTCCCCGTCGAGTTTGAAACATTTCCCCTCCCCCGCCCCAAGCACTTCCTAAGCCGGCCCCTCTTCCTTGAATCAAAATAAATACGACTATCAGAACACTGAAAATGATATTAAGAATCAGAAGTATATTTTTCATATTACCTTTTCTAATAAATTGATAATGGCGGAAATCGAGAATGATGAGATGAAAATATTTACTAAACTTGAAATATTATTACCTAAAAAAACCCACTCTTTTATAACTACCAGACCAAAGTGATTTAAAAGAAAATAAAAAATTACTGCATAAAAAACTACTGAAACAAAACCAAATGTAAAAATATTTAAAGGCAATAAAATGATTTTACTGATTGGCGTAATTAAATAATAAACTAAGGCAATAATCAATGATGCTTTTAAATAAATAAGCAGGTCAGCTTTAATTACAAACCCTTTATTCCAGAGGGCAGTAATAAATATTGCGACTCCTGAAAAAATTATCATTCTAAATATCTTTTTCATAAAATTATTTAATTAATAAAATTCTTATAGGTGTCACGAAGTGAAAAGGTTCCACAAGAAGCGGATTGCGGATATATTCCGCAGAGCCTCGCAGTGGAATAGTGGTCACAAGTGACAGAATCTATAAGAATTTTAGCACTTTTATAGCAAAAAATCCTTATTTAGTCTTGTCCAATGCAAGATGAGCATGAAATGAAACCTGTTTCCA
>PEVZ01000046.1:0-7211 GCA_002779665.1 Candidatus Roizmanbacteria bacterium CG06_land_8_20_14_3_00_34_14
GTTTTTGCCAATTTAATCCCCTCACTATTTGACTGATGAAAAAATAAATACAGATCATTATTTTCCTGATATGGGAAAGGTCCGTCACCACCTGGCAAGAATGAATTTGGGCATCGTGTCCAGGTAGATAAATCGTCTGAATAAGCTAATTCTATTTTAAATCCATCATACCTTCCCCAAGCGCCAAAAAATAAGTAGGTACGATTATCTTGCTTAAAGGAACGACCGGCAAAGACGCCGTTATTTTCAGAATTATTATTTGTATCTGGAATTATTACAGGGGAAAAATTTGTAGAACAATTAAAATTATTATCACAGGAGCTAGAATAAATTTTATAAATTGAACCGTCGTATTCAGTTAAAAATAACAAATAACCATCTGCAGTTTTTAAAATTCCGGGGTTTGACAAATCTCTACTTGTATTCAATACTACTTTTTTCATTTCCCAATTAATTCCGTCAATCGATTCAAAATAACCAAGGGTATGAAATGGGTCAGGTTGCTTATGAATGGTGAGGATTGCCTTATAGATATTTCCTTCTTTAAAAACATTAGCCTGTTGATGGTCGCTATAACCATCAATATATGAAATCGGTAACGGATTATCTGTCGATTTCACAAATTCAAAGGAATAAATCGGTTTACAAAAAGATAAAAAAATATAAAAGAATAAAATAACAAGAGTTTTTCTAAACATAATATATTAGTAAATTTATAATTTTATAACTTTATAAACTATTGTTTTCTTTGTCTACCGCTTATAACCTACAAAAGTATGTTTTCGGAGCGTCAAATCAACTTTATTTTGACGATATATACCCTATTTTTATGAAGCTAAACCAAAGAGCAAAACTAATTATATTTTGTGAAATTAATAGCCAATTTGGCACAATTATACAGTTAAGGCAGAATAGCCAAACATAATAAAAGGAAATTAAATAAAATGTCATCAAGGTTATTAAAAATACGTAATTTCTTGGTTTAATGATTATTAAAAAGGGGATTATCCAAACAAAATATTGAATAGAAAAATTTGTTGTAAAGATATAGAAAAAAAATAATAATTTTAAAATATTCCTAACTATATCTTTTTCAAGATTAGCGTAAGAATAAATAAAAAAGCCAATTAAGAATATTATTGTTAGTAGCTTTTGAAATAATATTCGCTGTTTTCCAAATAAAATTAATGGTCCCCATATCCCGTACAGCCCCTGATAGCTAATTAAAGTTTTTCCAATCTCGATTGAATTTGTTTTATAAAAAAAACAGTAAATTAATGTAAATACTATTGGAAATAATCCTAATAGAAATAATGTTTTTATATTCTTAATATTTCTTACAATCGGTATCAAAAAAATTAACGGCCAGGTCTTAAGCAAAATAGCAATTGAAAAACTCAGAATCACTCTAAAATCTTTTTTTATTTTAATTAAATATATTGACAATAAAATAAAAAATACCGGTATTACATCAAATTGTCCGTGCAATGTCGTTATCAAAATTGTAATTGGATTAATGGCATAAACTAAGGAGGTTTTAAGATTTTTTTTCGAAAGTAGGTAAACCAAATATAGAATTCCAAGATCAAATATAATATTTATAAACTTTATAATCGCTACAACGATTATTTTGCTTTGGCTAAAATAGACCGCCAATGCCTCAACATATAAAAAAAATGGTAAATACGGGTGATGGAGATTGGCAATAGTCGGATAGATATTTATTCCTCTTAAAGTAAGGTCACCAACCTGTAAATAAGATTGTAAATCATAATTTGTGACATTACGGAATAAATATAGACATAGTAGGCGAACGACGAGGGCAATAATAAATATTTTTCGCATATTTTATGTACGGAACAAATATTTTTGTTCCCTACAATTTATAAACAATATATGAACTTTTTTCAGTCGGTTATAACCTACAAAAGCGATTGAATAGAGCATTGAAACGGAATTATTTTGGCGATATACTACCTAAATGGTATAATATACTTATGAGCACAAAACTATCCGTTTTGATGATCACAAAAAATGCCAGTGAGACTTTAGAAAAATCTTTAGCCTCAATAAAAAAAATTGCTGATGAAATTATTATAGTTGATAGTAAATCAACTGACAGAACTGTTGAAATTGCCAAAAATTATCTTGCCAAAGTTTATGTCAAAGAATTTGTTGATATTGGTAAACAAAGAATGTTCGGTCTTTCAAAAGCAACAGGCAAATGGATTTTAATATTAGACTGTGATGAAATTGTTTCGGAAAAATTGATGAAAGAAATTAGATCAAAAATTGGAAATAAACAAATAAAAATTAACGGATATTATATTCCTTATCAAAATTTCTTTTTGAATAAACCGCTACAATTTGGAGGTGAGAATTATAAAATGCTTCGTCTTTTTCGTCGCATAAAACTATCGATAGAGCCTTCACTCGTTCATAACCGAATTAATGTTAAGGATAAAAAAATTGGTTACCTTAAGGGTAAAATTTTCCATCATTCCTACCGATCATTTTCCCAAATGTTTTCAAAATTCACCAACTATGGAATTAGAATGGCAAAAGAAAAATATTTATTAGGCGAAAAGTCTTCTTTTAAAAAAATATTTTTTTATCCCATTCATATGTTTTGGGCCCGCTTCATTAAAGATAGAGGATATGAAGATGGATTTTTCAGAATTCCATTAGATTTAGGATTTGCTTATATGGAATTTGTCACATATTTAACATTATTCTTTATGTCATGAAAACTGCCTTCATTTTTGTTCTATATAAAACCCCTCAATCGGAAATCAACCGTCTTAAAAAAGAGGTCAAAGAATTAAATACTTCGTGTTACAAACTATATTTTATTGACAACTCTTCCAACCGCCAAGGCTATGCTGAAGGCGTTAATGCCGGAATAAAAAAAGGATTAAAAGACGGATGTGATTTATTTGCAATTGCAAATCCTGATATAACTTTAGTTAAATCGGTTGAATTGGCTAAATTAAATCCGTTTGATATCTGGAGTTATACCATGCACCAACAGGGAAATAATTATTACGGTGGGATGATAGATAAATGGCGGATGAGTGGGGGATTAATTGATAAAAAGCCAAATAGACGTTTTTGCGAAACAGATTTTGTTTCCGGCTCTTTAATGTTTATCAAAAAAAAAGTTATCGACAAAATAGGCTTTTTTGATGAAAGTTATTTTATGTATTATGAAGAGGTTGATTATTGTTACCGGGCAAAAAAAGCCGGATTTAAAATTGGCATTGATTCCAAAAGATATTACGAACATTTTGAAATTTCTGTCAATAACCCAAAAAAAGAATTTTATCTTTTTAAAAATAGATTCAAATTTTTAATTAAATACGGATCAATTAAACAGAAGATTAGGGAATTTATCAGAATTCCAAAAACAGTTTTTGAAGAAATTAGAAAACGACCATTCTATTTAAATTTTTTCAGCTTAAATTTTTCTTCAATTATTAATAAAATTTTGCATTTCATTTTATTTTTAATTTTTATTAGTTATTTTAAACCTGAAGAATACGGAGTCTATACATTAGCTTGGACTCAGGTAGGACTACTTCTGCCATTAGTCGATTTTGGAACAACTTCATATGGATTAGTTCATATTAATGATTCGATCGAAAGGAAGATTCGTGAACTTTTTTCACTTCGATTTTATCTGTCATTAATTACCTTTGTACTAACCATTAGTTTAGCTATTTTATTTGAATATCCTTCTTCAATTTTGATCCCAATCATCCTTATTTCCTTTGTTATTTTTGCCAATATGTTTTCCGGAACGTATTTAATTCTTACTTCAATCAAACAAAAATCATATTTTGCCTCATTTGTTTCGATGATTTTTCAACTATTTTTAGTTGTGTCTTTAATCATTAGTGTTTTAATAACAAAAAAATTATCACTTGTCTTCATTGTCACTTTTGTTTTATACAATTTATATTCCTTAGTAAATTTTATTCTTATTAGGCGGGAGGTAGGCGGTTTATCCTTAAAAATCAATTTAAAAAAGTGGTTGGAAATAATTAAAAAATCATTTGTTTATTTATTGATTAGTTTATTAGCCGGATTCTATTCAAAAGTCGACGTTCTAATATTGAATTTTATTCAGGGAAAAGAGGCAGTCGGGATTTACTCGGCCGGCTATCGATTTTTAGACGCGTTGATGTTTGTCGTCACCGCTTATAATGTCTCTTCGATACCACTGTTTTCCAAATTAGTCAAAGAAAAGAAAATCAATATTTTTAAAAATAAAATCAGAAAAGACGTTATGTTAGTTTTTACGATTGGTGTGTTTATAGCTCTTGGTTTTTATTTTCTTGGACCAATTATATTACCGCTTGTCTATAAAAATACATATCTCCAATCAATTCAAGTTCTAAGAATAATTATTTTCGCTCTTCCACTTATACTTTTAACATCGGTATTTCTAAACTCAATTTACGCTCTTGGTAAAGCCAAAACAGTTATTTACATTTTTTTATTTCAGCTAATAATTAATATTGGATTAAATTTATATTTCATTCCAAGATATAGTTTTTTTGGCTCCGCCTATATTACACTTGGTGGTGAACTGATAAACACATTACTGACTTTTATAGTTCTATGGAGGGTCTTATGAAAATATCTCTCGATGGAGGAGCACTAAACCCAAAAGATAATCAAGGATTTGGCACATCAACTTTTTCTGAAAATTTAGTCAAAGCCTTGAATCTTTATGACAAAAAAAATAAATATTTTATTTACACTTTTCAGAATCTTAAACCAAAAATATTTTGGATGAAGGGAAGGGTTTCAATAGAAGAATTCAAATATAAAAAGGATGTTTTTTTAGCCTTGAATCAAGCGTTACCAATATATGCTTCAGGAAAAATAATCAGTTTTTGCCATGGACTTTCATATCATTTTTTTCCACAATATTATTCAAGGAATGATGTCATTCGTTTAAATAGACAACTAAAAGAAATGGTTAAAAGATCTGATAAAATTATCGTTTCTTCGAAAAAAGTTAAAGATGAACTTACCTCGATATATCAACATATCGAAGGTAGGATTATTGTTCTCCCTTTTGGTATTCCGTTTGATATGAATAAAGGGAAAATAAAAAAGAAAGATAAATACTTCATTTTCGTTGGTATGGATCACCCTATCAAAAATATTAATTTTATTATAAAAGCATTCTCTGAATTTAAAAAAAATAAAAAATATAAAGAATATAAATTAAAAATTCTGACAAATAACATTTCGAGAAAACGTTTAAAAAATTATTATCAAAATGCGACCGCTTTGCTGACAGCTTCTCATTATGAAAGTTTCAATTTTCCAGTACTCGAAGCATTATCCCTCGGCTGTCCGGTTATTGGTCTTAAATCGGCAATTATTCCAGAATTAACATCATACGTCAATTTAGCAAACAATATCGACGAATTTGTTGAGCTTATGAAAAGTAGTATTAATAAATCGATTAACCTGCCTGCCGGCAGGCAAGGTCGATTGTACACACAATTTAATTGGAAAAATTATGTCAAAAATTTAGTAGACTTATATTAGTATGAGAATATCCGCAGTAATTCTGACTAAAAATGAAGAAAACAACATTAATAGATGTTTAAAATCCTTAGATTTTTGTGATGAAATTATTGTCATAGATGATTATTCAACGGATAAAACGATTGATATCATTAATAATGTAGGGAACAAAAATATTTGTTCCCTACATAAACGAAAATTAAACAATGATTTTGCCTCTCAAAGAAATTTTGGTCTTAAAAAAGCAAGTAATGAATGGGTCTTGTTTATCGATGCTGATGAAGAGGTAACAAATGAACTGGCTAAAGAAGTTAGGAGTTATGTGTTAGATGGGGATTGGAAAGAGTCTGAAGCATTTTATATAAAACGGAGAGATTTTTTTTGGGAAAAGGAGCTTAAATACGGAGAAATTAAAAAAGTTAGGGAGCAGGGAATTATTCGTTTGGTTAAAAAAAATTCCGGACATTGGATGGGAGAAGTCCATGAAGTATTTTATCCGGCTAACAAAAAAGTCGGTCAACTAAACGGATTTCTTAACCACTACCCCCACCAAGCCTCGACGGAATTTATTAATGATGTTAATCGTTACTCAAGTATCCGAGCAGAGGAATTATTTAATCGAGGAACAAGAACTAATGTTTTCCAAATTATTTTTTTCCCCTTAGGAAAATTCCTTTATAACTATTTTTTTAATTTAGGATTTTTAGACGGGCCGGCTGGATTTACTTATTCCTTTATGATGAGCTTTCATTCATTTTTAGTAAGAGCCAAGCTTTATCAAATGACAAATAAAAAATGAATATCATTTTTTACATTACTGCTTTCTTATTCTCCTTAGGTCAACTCGGCCGAATTTCTTTTTTTAATCAACAAATTAATTTCTATCTTTATGAAGTGGCTTTGATTATAAACGTATTTTTCCTTTTTTTAAAATACCGTTTAGAACCGATTAAAGTGGCCTGGAACAAATTTAAACCGATATTCTTTTTTCTTGGAGTCTTATTTTTTTCCTTATTAATTAGTCTATCAAAATATAATTTTTTTGAAAATATCGTAGCCTCTTTATATTTATTTCGGTTAATTTTATATTTTCTATATTTTATTTATCTTAAACATTGTTCACTTAATGTAAAAAAGGGTGTTTACCTTATAGCAGTTATAACTATTTTTTCAACCCTTATTCAGTATTTTCTTTATCCTGATCTTAGAAATTTAATTTATCAGGGATGGGATCCACATCTTTATCGGACATTCGGAGTTTTTTTTGACACTTCAATTTCAGCAGCAATTTTTGGGGTTTTTTTCCTGACCATTAATCAACCAATAATTAAAATAATCTATTTATTGTTAATTGCCCTAAGCTTTTCCCGTTCCATTTATATTGGCTTTTCATTAACGTTATTTTATATATTTATTCGTCAAAAAAAATTTCTTAAGGTAGGTTTATTTTCATTATTTTTTATAACATTAATCTTTTTTATCCCAAAGCCATCAGGAGAAGGAGTCAATCTAAAAAGAATTTATTCAATCGTCTCGAGGGCTGAGGATTATAAGCAAGGAATAAATCTTTGGAAAGATAAACCAATTTTTGGATACGGTTATAACCGAATTCGTTATATAAAAAACAGTCAATCAATCCACTCTGGAGCAACTTTTAGCTCAAG
>PEVZ01000046.1:7252-10092 GCA_002779665.1 Candidatus Roizmanbacteria bacterium CG06_land_8_20_14_3_00_34_14
TATTTGGACTAATAAGTTTTGTCTGGCTTTTATGGAGTTTAAGTAAATCTAACAAAACGGCGCCTATTTTATTGATATTTTTATGTATTATTTCTCTCTTTGACAATATTCTCCTTCACCCATTCATTTTGTTCCTGTTTTTTGTTTCACTAACTAACCCCTAATCCCTAACCGTCTAGTCCCTATTCCTTCTGATAAGTAACTTTAAGAGTTTTTGTTTCTGTATTACCGGCAATATCAACTGCCGTTGCCACAATTTGGTTATCTCCATCTTTTAGACGAACCGATGTCTCAAAACTGCCATTTGCGTCAACGACGACCGGAAGTTCATTAATATGAATATAGGTTTCCTTGTCAGTATTCCCGCTTACTTTTATTTCATAAATATTGGTTGTCGAGTTATCAGAAGGTTCGGTGATTTCCAATTTTGGTTTTTCACTTTTGTAAAAAACCTTATAGGTGATTGTGGTTTTTTCAATTTTACTATCATTGGACTTAGCCGTAACATAGATACTATTTTCGCCTTTTTCCAAATCTCCTATTTCCTCATTGAAAATATCTCCTGATGAAACTATTTCTTTAACTTTTATTTTATTTAAATAAAAATCGACGACGTCAAAATTAAGGATGGATCCTGAAACAATAATTTTTGCACTGTTAGTCGCCTGTGGGATGGAGGAAATGTCCACTGATGTGAAATTATCTTCGTTTTTTGAAGCTAATTTTATTGATGGCTTGGGAAAAAGCCCGGAAACAAAGCTTGATGTATTAAGTAAGAGCTTAATTCCAAAAGTGAAAATAAAATAAAGGATGACGAATAATATTCCCACGTATAGCAAAATCGTATTTTTCATCTTTTTTTCCTGAACCCTTTCTAATCTTCCCATAAGGTGATTATATAATAATTAAATAAACTCTTTTTTTCAATTCAAAAACTACCCATCAGGCTTTATAACGTTAATGCATTCAAGCCTAAAAACCACGATCAGAAATGGACTTGCCCGAGTTGTTCTCTATGAGAAAAGACCGAAGATAAAATATCAGGATGAGTTATTATCTGCGGAAAAATCTGCTAAAGAATTGAGGTTGGGTGTTTGGAAAAAGTAAGTTTTAAAAAGGTTCGTTTAAAAATTTATTTAGTATATGCTCTCCTGATTTTGTCAATTTAAAATTATTTATAACTTTACCGTATTGTCCCGGGATTCTGTTTACGTCGATTAGATTATATAATTCTAAATCTTTGATGATTATTCGCTCTACCGCCCATTCTGTTCGATCTGAGTATTGTTTTTCATTTTTGGAAAATCTGAAATATAATCTAATACCTTCTACGTATTTTTTGAAATCAATTAAGTTATCTTTTTGTGAAATTAATTGTCTCCATAGTATCAGTTGATTTTCTTGAAAAATAGTTGCGGAGTCTTCTAAGTAGTGGTGCATGTATGCCCAGTTACAACGATGGAAATACCATAAAATCATTTGCTCAAATTGCGTTTGTTTATCTATGTTAGTTAAATAAGCCTTTCCATTTTTTGACAAAAGTAATTTTCCTTTTCTTTGGTAAGTCAAATTCATTACTTTACTTATGAGTCTGATTCTTATTAAATGTTGTACTTCGTCTTCCGTATTGATCGGCCACATAATTTTTCCTGCATCATCTCTGTGATAAATATCTATTTTAAATATTTGTCCAAAATAATTTATTTCTTTCCTTTGAAGATTTCCTGTTTTCGTCAGGTCAAGCCCTCCTTTTTGTTTTAATGTTTTCAAAAATAAAATGAAGTCGTTGAAAAAATCACAATTATTTATTGCTTCTATTATTTTAGAATCCATATTTAGAAAAGTTTCATAAAAATATTTTCATTTATTATCAGTTATTAAATTCTTTAGTGTATATAGAATAATAACGATTAATCTTATTTTCTATTTCTTTTCTTAAACTTATTAATTCACTATCTTTACATCCTAGTTTATTTTTTATATTTCCTGGACCTCGCATTTTAAAATAATTTATAAATAAAGTTTTTAAATCTTTATCAATAAATCTAAAATTTGAAGAAACATAGTCAAAAAATAAAAGTTCATCAAATACCAATCCCGTTCTTTTTCCCGTTCCAAAATCAAAATTGAAATTATGAAAGAATCCACAGTTCTCCTTATTGTGGATTTCATTTCCAATAGGTACAGAAAAATTTTCTCTAATTTTAATAAAGGCGTAGGAAACCTCATAAAATCCTTCCAATTTTTCTTTTGCTTTATCTTTTTTTCTTCTAAAAAATGGTAGTATAAATTGAATTAGAACTATTGTTAAGAGAAAAGAAATAATCGGTCCTAGAATATCTTGATTAAAGAACCATTCTGCAAATTTAAAATTAAGCATGATTATATTTTATCACTTTTTATTTTTAGGGAATGATATACCGCAAAAACAGAATAAATGAGAAAGAATGAAAAGTAATCATGGGAAGTAATATTGAAAAAATTAATATTGTGATTGACAATAAAATAAGAAATGATAATATAAGAATATGCTTGATCAACCAGATGTAAAAGAAATAACAACTAACCCTCGAGTCGATGCGGCGTTTGTTGCAGTGCGAAACGCATTTAGAAAAGCTGCGCCAGTTATAAAGACAGCCGTAGGTGGAGCTTTAGCTATAGGAATCAATTTAATGATGTTCCTGCAAATGCTGTTATGCTAAAAGGTTTATTAGGTAGTATTGGTGTGGTTGACACAGCAATAGGTTTGGGAGGAGTTAAGATGATGGGGACTGGTAACCTAATCTTGACTTTTTAGGTAATAAAATCTAACTTCAAGGATTCTCTCAGAAGTTTAATAA
>PEVZ01000041.1:0-7110 GCA_002779665.1 Candidatus Roizmanbacteria bacterium CG06_land_8_20_14_3_00_34_14
TATGGTGTTTTGTATGATATATTAGTTTTTTTAATTCCCTTTCTTGTTAGTGGGGTTTTTGTTGTTAACAAAATATTATATTTCCATCTACTCGATGAGCAAAACTATTAAATCAAATATTTTACCCCACAAAAGTTTATTCCTTGGGAGGAAAGACGAGTTTCTTGAAAAATTTAATTTAATTGAGGTCCAAAAAAATTCTTGGACGGAATTTACTGAAGTCAGATTAAAAGAAATTTTTAATGAATTCTTTCCTATTGATGATTACACAAAGAAAAAATTTACTATATATTTTGAAGATCTTTATTTTGGCGAACCTCGATATGATATTGACCTTTGTTACAAAAAGAAATTAACCTACGATACTCCTGTTTATTTAAAACTAAGATTAGTTAATAAGAAAAATAATAGCGAAAAAAAACAGGACATATACTTCTTCAATCTTCCTAAGATGACGGAGCGTGGTACTTTTATTATTAATGGCATCGAAAGGGCTATTATTAATCAGATTGTCCGATCCCCTGGCGTTTATTTTACCGCTGAAATTGATAAAACAACAGGATTGACTTTATATAACGCAGAAATAAGACCATACATCGGAGCTTGGCTTGATATGACAATCAATAAAAATGGATTGATCGAAATGAAGATAAATAAAAAAAGAAAGTTTTTATCAACGGTTTTTCTTAAAGTATTCGAGAATGATAGTGAAAGCGATATTATAAGCTATTTCAGTGATATTGATCGAAGTTTAGTAGAAAAATACCTTATCCCAACTCTTAAAAAAGACCAAACAAAAAATAAAGATGAAGCAGTGTTGGAAATTTATAGAAAAATTAGACCAGGTGAACCTTTAATTTTGGAGAATGCCTATGAGACTATCAATAATCTTCTTTTCAATCAAAAAAGATATTCTTTAGCCGATGTGGGACGATATAAAATTAATAAAAAATTAGGACTTAAGATTGAAATCAAAAAAGAAAACAGATTGTTAACTAAGGAAGATATTATTGCATCCATTAAATATTTACTGACATTGACACGAAATAAAGGTAATTTTGATGATATAGATCATTTAGGTAATCGAAGGCTCCGAACAGTTGGAGAGTTAATCAGTCTTTATGGAATTAGAGTTGGAATGGTTAGAGTAGAGAGAGAAATAAAAGAACGAATGAGTCTGATATCAGGAGAAGAATTAAATGTCTTACCAAGTCAAGTAGTCAACTCAAAACCATTAATAGTTGCTATCAATTCATTTTATAGGACTAGCCAACTTTCAACAATTGTAGATCAAACTAATCCATTGTCAGAACTTGATAATCTAAGAAGAATTACCGTTGGCGGACCGGGGGGAATTGAAAAAGAAAGAGCGTCATTCTCAATTCGCGATATCTCTTCTTCTCAATATGGAAGAATTTGTCCAATCAGAAGTCCTGAAGGACCTAATATTGGAGTTGTTACCTATATGGCTCTTTATGCAAAAGTAAATAAATATGGTTTCTTGGAAACTCCATACAAAAAAGTAATCAAAGAAAAAAATGGTGGAAAATTAAAAGTAAAAATATCAGATGAAATTATTTATTTACAAGCTGATGACGAAGAAAAATATTTTATTACCTCCGGTGATGCTAACACTGACGAAAAAGGTTATTTAACTGATCAAATGGTTACTGCTCGTCACGAAGGTGATTTAATTGAAACATCAGTTGAAAAAATTGATTTCATTGATGTTTCACCTCGTCAAGTCTTGGGCGCATCAGCCTCATTAATTCCTTTTCTTCAAAATGATGATGCTTCAAGAGCTCTTATGGGAAGCCACATGCAATGTCAAGCGGTACCTTTAGTTTTTCCTGAAGCTCCAATGGTCGGAACAGGACTTGAAGAAAAAGTCAGTATTGCTTTAGGAAGAACTATAAAAGCCAACGAAGATGGGGTTGTAAAATATGTTGATGGACAAAAAATTGTTTATAAAGGAAAAAGTGGTAAAACCTATGAGTATAAATTAGAAAGATTTAACAGAACAAGTAAAAATGTCTCTTTTGATCAAAGACCAAAGGTAAGCAGAAATCAAAAAGTTAAAAAGGGTGAAATTATTATTGACGGTCCATCAACTGATAGAGGTCGTCTTGCTTTAGGAAAAAATTTGTTAGTCGCTTATTCTTCTTTGAATGGATTAGGATATGAAGATGGTTTTGTCCTTTCTGATAGATTGGTTAAGGAGGATATCCTTAGCTCTATCACTATGGAAGAATTTATCGCTGATGTTATTGATACTAAACTTGGACCGGAAGAGTTAACTCGTGATATACCAAATGTCCGGGAAGAGATATTACAAAATCTTGATAAAGAAGGCTTGGTAAATATTGGTACAGAAGTTAAAGGTGGCGATGTTTTAGTAGGTAAAGTCGCTCCAAAAGGTGAAAAAGAATTAACAGCTGAAGAAAGATTACTTCGGGCAATATTCGGTGAAAAAGCCAAAGATATCAAAGATACATCACTCAGAATGCCTTATGGAAAAAGAGGGTCTGTCATCAATATTGAAACAATCAATGGCAAAAAAGATCCAAACGAGCTTGAACCAAGTGTTTTGCAAAGAATTATTGTTAACACAGCTCAGCTTAGAAAAATTACCGTCGGAGATAAGCTTGCAGGACGACACGGTAATAAAGGTGTTATTTCAAAAATATTACCAGCTTGGGATATGCCTTATCTCGCCGATGGCACACCAGTTGACGTTATCCTATCCCCTCTTTCGATTCTTTCCCGTATGAATTTAGGCCAATTATTTGAAAATCTTATGGGAGTAATTGCGAAATCAACCAATACTGATATTTCTATTCCTGTTTTTGAAAAAATAAAAGAAGATTTTATTTCTGATGAATTGAGAAAGTCAGGTTTACCTATTGATAATAAAGTAACTTTGTTTGATGGACAGACAGGTTTACCATATGAAAGAAAAGCCTTAGTCGGGACAACCTATATCATCAAGCTCATTCATATGATTGAAGATAAGTTCCATGCCCGATCAGTCGGACCTTACTCTTTAGTCACTCAGCAACCATTAGGAGGAAAATCACAATTAGGAGGACAAAGATTTGGAGAAATGGAAGTCTGGGCACTTGAGTCACATCGAGTACCATACACTCTCCAAGAATTATTAACAATAAAAAGTGATGATGTCCGTGGTCGAACAAAAGCTTTTGAGTCAATTATTAAGGAAATTGATATTCCACAATCATCTGTTCCTGAATCATTTCATGTCTTAGTTAAAGAATTAAACGCCTTAGGATTATCAATTGATTACGCGAAATAATTATGGAGGATATTAATACAGTAGATTTTTCCGGCTTAAGAATTACTTTTGCTTCTCCCGATACCATCATTAAGTGGTCACATGGCGAGGTAGTTAAGCCTGAGACAATTAATTATCGAACATTTAGAGCTGAGAAAGATGGTCTTTTTGATGAAAGAATTTTTGGACCAACAAAAGACTATGAATGTTACTGTGGAAAATATAAGAGAATGCGTTACAAGGGAATTGTTTGCGACCGTTGTGGAGTTGAAATTACTACTTCCGCTGTCCGACGCGAGCGGATGGGGCACATTAAATTAGCTTCTCCTATTGCTCATATTTGGTATTTTAAAGGTACGTCTTCCACATTAAGTATTATTTTAGACGTTCCTCCCCAAGCCTTGGAAAGAGTCATATATTATGCTCTTTATTTAGTCAAAGAAGTTGATAAGGAAAAACAAAAAAATACTCTTAAAACTATTGATGAACTGCAAAAAGTTGAATTAAAGACTATTGAAGATGATTTTGTTATCAAAGAACAAGAAATTAATGTTAATTTTGAAAAGCAATATGCTCAATTAGAAAAAAAGATTTCTCATCGGGAACAGTTGGAAATCGCCAAACAGGAAGTAGAATTCAAAAAGCGAGAACAGTTAAAATTACTATCTAATGAACAGACTGATACTAAAGTAAAAAAGTCAGCCTATTTTGAAAGGGTTGCTAAAATTGCCCGATCAATTAGACCTTTTGATGTTATAGAAGAGGATGACTATTTATTTTTTAGAGATAATAATATTGCCGATTTTCTAAATGTTGGTATGGGTTCGGAAGTTTTGTATGAAATTCTTTCAAATTTTGATCTTAATAAAAATTATGCTCAAACTCTTGAACTATTAAATGAAAGTAAGGGTGAAAAGAGGAATAAACTTCTTAAAAAAGCCCGTGTCCTTGAAGCTTTCATCAAGGCAAAGATTGACCCTAAATGGATAATTTTAACAGTCCTCCCTGTTATACCGCCTGATCTTCGTCCTGTAGTTCAGTTGCCGGGAGGAAAATTTGCCACTTCAGATTTGAATGATTTTTACCGACGGGTTATTAACCGAAATAATAGACTAAAACAATTAATAGATTTAGGTGCCCCTGAAATAATTTTACGAAACGAAAAAAGAATGTTACAGGAAGCGGTCGATTCATTAATTGATTTACAAAAATCACGGGGTAAAACTCGAACAGGTGCCAATACTAAAGTCCAAAAATCATTATCTGATATTTTACGAGGTAAGCAGGGACGATTTAGACAGAATCTACTTGGAAAAAGAGTTGATTATTCAGGACGTAGCACGATTGTAGTTGGTCCAGAACTTAAGCTTAATCAATGTGGATTACCTCGTGAAATGGCCTTGGAATTATTCAAGCCATATTTACTGCACGAAATTATCATTCGAGGACTGGCCCCAAATATCAAAAGTGCCAAGTTATTTTTGGAAAAAAAGGACCCTGTCGTCTATGATATTTTGGAAGTAATTACTAAAGATCATCCCGTTCTTTTGAATCGTGCGCCTACCCTTCATAAATTATCTATTTTAGGATTCTATCCGGTATTAAATGATGACTATGCGATAAAACTTCACCCGGCCGTTTGTTCCGGATTTAATGCTGATTTTGATGGAGACGCGATGGGTGTGTTTTTACCGTTGTCTAAAATGGCAATTGAAGAAGTTAAGCAGCGAATGTTTGCTTACCACAATTTACTGAAACCATCTGATGGTTCGCCTATTGTTTTGCCAAACAAAGAGATGGCTCTTGGTTGTTATTATCTAACAACGATTGATAGCCATATGGAAGTTGAAAATCCTGAAGATCTAAAATTCTTTGCGACCGAAAATGAAGCGATGAGATTTCAAGCAATTGGTAAAATCAAACTTCGCCAACCAATAAATGTTGGGATTAATGGAAAAATAATTAAAACAACAGTTGGTCGAATAATCTTTAACCAAGCACTTCCTCCTGAACTCAAGTTTGTCAATACAGAAGTTAAAGCATCTGATTTGAAAAATATCGTTGTTTCGGCAATGAAAATATTTGAAAATGAAAAAGTCGGAGATTTAATTGATCGTATTAAAGAACTCGGATTCTGGGCTTCAACTATTGCCGGCGGTCTTTCTCTTTCAGTTTTTGACTGTCAAATAATTCCAGAAAAAAATAAAGTTATTAAAGAAGCCGAAAAAGAAATTGAAAAAATTACTAAAAATTTTGAGCAAGGACTTTTAACAGCTGAAGAAAAAAAACGATATTCAAATAAACTTTGGATTGATGTTACAGAAAATTTAGCTAACAAAACTTGGAATGCTCTTGATGAGGAAAATCCGGTAAAAATAATTATTAAATCAGGAGGAGCTCGTGCTTCTAAAGAACAATTAAAACAGTTAGCGGCTATGAAGGGACTTGTTGTTGATCCAATGGGAAAAATCATCGAAGTTCCGACTAAATCCAACTATCGCCAAGGTCTATCAATCTTTGAATATGTAATTTCTGCCCGAGGAGCCCGAAAAGGACTGACTGATTCAGCCTTGAAAACTGCTGACGCTGGATATCTAACTCGTCGCTTAGTTGACACCTCTCATGATATGATTGTTCGCGAGGAAGATTGTCAAGTAAAAGAAGGATTGACAATCTCAACCACAATGTCTCGAGGAGAAAAATTTAAAGAAAGAATTAAAAATAGATTTATTTTGAATGATTTAGTCAATGAAAAAGGTGAAGTTCTGATAAAGGCTAATGAATTGATAACTAATGAAACAATTGAATTAATAGAAAAGAATAAAATCGCTAAGATTACTGTCCGTTCCCCACTTTACTGCGCTTCTCCTTATGGAGTTTGTCAGAAATGTTACGGAACAGATTTATCTACTAATAAAATTGTAGAAATTGGCGTTCCGGTCGGAGTAATGGCTGCTCAATCAATTGGTGAGCCGGGTACACAGCTAACAATGAGAGTCCGACACTTTGGAGGAATTGTTATTTCCGACGTCACTCAAGGATTGCCAAGAGTTGAGGAATTACTTGAAACAAGAACACCAAAAATTGTTTCACCAATTGCCGAAATTGCCGGTCGGGCTACAGTTATTGAAGATACGGAAAAAGAAATTTTTGATATTACCATATCCGCCCTTAGTAAAGATGCAACTGTTCAGGAACAAAAATTTACAATTCCAAAGTCTCAAAAACTAAAAATTAAAGATGGAGATTTAATTAGTGTTGGGACACCATTGTCTGAAGGATATCTTGATATTGATGATATCTTAACGATTAAAGGTTTGAGATCGGCTCAAATTTATTTACTTGATGAAATTCAAGATGTTTATGAATCACAAGGAATTGCCATTCACGACAAACATTTTGAAGTAATCATCCGAAAAATGAGTGATAAGGTTATTATTGAAGACGAAGGAGATACTTCACTTATTAAAGATGAAGTTGTCTCAAAAATTCGCTTTACTGAAGAAAACAAAAAGGTTTTATCAAAAGGAGAGCGCCCAGCCACAGGAAAAGTTTCTATTTTGGGGATTACCAGAGCCGCTATTCACACCGACTCTTGGTTATCAGCTGCCTCATTTGAGCAAACAACCACAGTTCTATCAAGTGCCGCCATTAAGGGTCAGACAGATTACTTGTTAGGACTGAAAGAAAATGTTATAATTGGTAGACTTATTCCCGTCACAAGCGAATTAATTAGTAAATATTACGGTAAGTTTGCAAATCAATATGCCAACAATCAACCAACTGATAAAAAGGAAGAGAAAAAACAGGATTAAAAA
>PEVZ01000041.1:7127-8011 GCA_002779665.1 Candidatus Roizmanbacteria bacterium CG06_land_8_20_14_3_00_34_14
AGATGAGTTTCAACTCATTGAAAAGAAGATATGGCAAGACAAATAATCCACTAAAAAGAGGTGTTTGTACTGTGGTCAAGACAATGACACCAAAAAAACCTAACTCAGCCTTAAGAAAAGTCGCCAGAGTCAGACTTTCCAATAAGATGGAAGTGACCGCCTATATTCAAGGGGTCGGCCATAATTTAGCCGAGCATTCAATCGTTCTTGTCAAGGGTGGAAGAGTAAAAGATTTACCAGGAGTTAAATATCACATAGTCCGTGGTAAATTCGATGCGGCCGGAGTTGAAAAAAGAACCAGTTCCAGGTCAAAATACGGTACAAAAAAACCAAGAGTTAAATCGTAGGGAACAAAAATTTTTGTTCCGTGCAATAAATAAAAATATGCCAAGACATAGTTATAAAAAACGGGTTTTCAAGAAAGATAAGCTTTTCGATAGTCTAGAAGTGGCAAAATTAATCAATTATTTAATGATTGATGGGAAAAAAGCAGTTGCCGAAGGACTTGTCTATAAAATGATGGATGAATTAAAGAAACATTCTGATGAACCTCTAAAATTATTACATTTAGCCATTGAAAACGTCTCCCCTATTCACGAAGTCAAAGCTCGTCGACTTGGAGGAGCTTCTTACTTAGTCCCAACAGAAGTCCGAAGAGATAGAAAATTAAAACTTGCCTTAAATTGGATTATTGACGCTGCCAAAGCCCGAACTAATAAAGAGTTCCATACATTTGATCAAAAATTATTAGTCGAGATAGTCGAAGCTTCAAAAAATCAAGGAGCTGCGATTGCCAAGAAAGCGCAAACTGAAAAATTAGCAGATGCCAATAAGGCATTTAGTCACTTGAAATGGTGAGACGATAGATGATAGAAAATAGAAGA
>PEVZ01000041.1:8065-12157 GCA_002779665.1 Candidatus Roizmanbacteria bacterium CG06_land_8_20_14_3_00_34_14
GGCTCAACAACCTGTTGTCACAAAAAATCGCGATGTTCCTCTTGATAAAATCCGCAATATTGGCGTAATCGCCCATATTGACTCTGGAAAGACGACCACGAGCGAAAGATTTCTTTTTTATACCGGTAAGACTTATAAAATCGGTGATATTGACGATGGTGATACTCAACTTGACTGGATGCCACAGGAGCGGGAAAGAGGAATCACTATTGTTTCTGCCGCAACCACCACCTTTTGGAATAACACCAGAATTAATATTATCGATACTCCAGGCCACGTGGACTTTACCGCCGAAGTTGAGCGTTCTCTTAGAGTTTTAGACGGTGGAGTCGTCGTCTTTGATGCTGAAGAAGGAGTCCAAAGTCAATCAGAAACTGTTTGGAGACAAGCCGATAAATATAAAGTTCCCCGTATTTGTTTTATCAATAAGATGGATAAATTAGGAGCTGATTTTGAAGCAACCGTTGAGGAAATTAAAGAAAGATTAGGAGCTAACCCAATAATAATGACCGTTCCAATTGGAAAAGAATCAGAATTTACAGGAGTTATTGATCTTCTAACTTTAAAAGCTAAGATTTGGGACCAGGATCCACAAGGAATTAAATATACAGTGACTGATGTTATTCCTGAAGATATTAAAGATAAAGTCACTATGGCAAGGTCAAAGATGGTTGAACAAATTGCCGAACATGATGATGCTCTTTTAAATAAATATTTGAACGGTGAAGAAATAACAGTTGAGGAGCTCAAAACAACTCTTCGAAAAGCTACGATTGCCTATAAAATTGTTCCGGTTTATTGTGGGACATCACTTCGTAACAAAGCCGTCCAACCGGTTCTTGACGCAATTGTTGACTTTCTCCCATCCCCTCTTGATCTAAAAGAAATTACCGGAATTAATCCAATTACAAAACTTGAAGAAAAAAGAGCCCTTAATCAACAAGAAAAATTCACAGGATTGGCTTTTAAAATTCAACTTGACCCTCACGTCGGAAAATTGACATATGTCCGGATTTACTCAGGAATTTTGGAATCCGGTTCTTATGTCTATAATGTCAACCGGAACAAACAGGAAAGAGTTAGTCGAATATTATTAATGCATGCCAATAACCGCGAAGAAATTGATAAAGCTTATGCCGGAGAAATTGTTGCCGTCATCGGACCAAAAGATTCAAAAACTGGTGACACTTTAGGCGAACAAGACAGTCCAATAATCTTAGAACAGATTAATTTCCCAGAACCGGTTATTTCTTTAGCTATTGAACCAACCACCAAAGCCGATCAGGAAAAATTATCATATGCACTACAGCGATTAGCGGAAGAGGATCCGACCTTTAGAGTCAAAGTTAATCACGAAACTAATCAAACCATTATGTCTGGAATGGGAGAGCTTCACCTGGAAATTCTTGTTGATAGAATGAAAAGGGAAATGGGAATGAATGTCACCGTCGGAAAACCTCAAGTTGCCTATAAAGAGACGATCACAAAACCGGCTAATGATGTCGAGGTAAAATATATAAAACAAACGGGAGGACATGGACAGTACGGTCACTGTGTCATTAACGTTGAGCCACTTGCCCGAGGTGAAGGAGTAAAATTTGTCAATAAAATTAAGGGTGGTTCTATTCCTTCAGAATTTATTCCTTCAGTTGAAAAAGGAGTAATGGAGGCAACTGAAAAGGGTGTTCTTCTTGGTTATCCAATCACTGATATCCAGGTTACACTCGTCGATGGAAGTTATCATGATGTTGACTCGTCAGATATTGCCTTTAAGATTGCTGGATCAATGGCGCTACACGATGCCGTCAAACAAGCCGGTCCAACATTAGTTGAACCAATTATGAAGCTTGAGGTAACCATTCCTGAAGCGTTTATGGGAGTGGCTATCGGTGACATTTCTTCAAAAAGAGGAAAAATTTTAGGTACTGAAAAAAGAAGTCGAGCCGTTGTTATTAAAAGTCATGTTCCATTATCAGAGCTTTCGGGATACGCAACAATTATCCGATCACTAACAGAGGGTCGGGGCGTCTTCTATATGGAGCCTTCCCACTATGAAGAAGTGCCGAAGAACGTCATTGCCTTAATGCTAAAGAGATAATAACTCGCCTTGTCATTCCCGCGTAGGCGGGAATCTAGACCAAATATACCTTATAATTACTTAATGAATATACTTGTCTTTTCAGATACCCATTTGTATTTGCCATTTGATCAAAAAAAGTTTAACTTTCTTAAAAAAATAATCAGTGAATCAGGCCAAGTAATCATCAATGGTGATTTTTTCGACGGCTATATGAATAAATTTGACGAATTTTGTAAGTCATCTTGGAATAAGTTATTCCCTCTTCTTAAAGATAGAAAGACTGTCTATATTTACGGTAACCATGATCAGAAAAAATTCATAGATAAAAGAGTAAATTTATTTTCAGAAATACGGGAAGAAAGATATAGAATAAAAATCAATAAAAAAAACTATATCTTTGAACACGGGCATAAGACAAGACCCGCCCATGATATAATGTTTACCAATATAAATTGGCAGATTAAACATATCGGAATGATACTTGTTCATTTTATCCGTAATTTTCTCGTTAATACATTTGGTAATTTAACCATTTTGTTATTGTTTAAACCTCGAAACAAAATTTCAAAAAAAATGATTGATAAATTTTATAAACCACAGGAAAATGAAGTTTATTTTATTGGTCATAATCATTTTGGCGAGATAGATTTAAAAAATCATTTTGTCTCAACCGGCGCAATTCTCCACGGCTTTGCTCAATATTTAACCATCAATTCAACTTCAGGAAAAATAACGCTTCATGAGGAATGGTATAAATAACATCCAGAACTAAAATTTCCTCTTAAACAATATCTAATCCTTTTACTCTCGAAAAGTGTCTTTTGTTAAGAGTTACTAAACTTAAATTGTAGACTAAACAAGTAGCCGCAATCATAATGTCGAGATCTTCGATTATTTCTCCTTTTTGTTTTAGATTTTTTCGTAAAGATCCAAATTCTTGAGCAATTTTTTGATTAAGTCCATAGGTCTTACTTAGACCAGAAAAAAACTCAAGGACAGTTGATTCGGCATTTTTATTTTTTGATCGATATATTCCTTCATATAGTTCGGATAAACAAATATTGCTTGATACTAATTTTCCTTTTAAACCGTCAACTAAATTCACAGCCTCTTCTTTTCCTCGGAGATAATCAATAATTACTGAAGTATCTAAAAAATATGTTTTCATATTTTAATCTGTTTCTTGCGGGATTTCTTTTTAAGAACCTCCCCCCATATAGAATCGCTATCCAAATCTGTATTCTTAAAAGCTCCTGCATATTTTTTGATAATCGACTTTTTTATATCATCAGTTGCGGTAAGAGTTGCAAAAGGTCTCCCCTTTTTTGTAATTGTAAAATTCTCAACATAAGGAAGCAGGGCTTCTATTTCTCCAAATTTTCTCCTTAAATCTGAAATGGGAATAATTGTGTTCATATAATCAATATATTAGATGATATGCGATTGATTGTCAAGTGATTAATCACATGATTAATCACTTACACGTCCCCGCTTTGGTATATCCCGCCTCAATTACCTCTTTAATCAAATGCTTTATAACCCAAAAAAACATTGAGTAAAATCGAAGGAACAAAAAGGATAAGAGCTAATTTTTAAAGAAGATTTGAAAAATTTGAAAGATTCAAAAGTTTCTCTTTGCTAAATTTCATAAACATAACTCAAGTATGTCACCCTCATAAATAAATACTTTAATTAATTAAAGTGTGTTGGTTAAATTCCTCTTTGTTTTTTACGCTCAATTTCAAATTTCTGACGCCAAGCCGATTTCCAATTTGTTCCATATGTTCCTGGTTCACGAAAAAATAATTCTTCAAAAAAATCTTTGATCTTTTCGTTTCCAATAAGACCCTCTAATATATTCTTAATTTCTTTACCTTCAATCATCATTGAGTGAAATTTAGCAATCGTCCGAGAAGAAACTTTAAGGACGTCAGAAATAACAAGATAATCAATATTTTTGGGACTGGTAACCTAATCTTGACTTTTTAGGTAATAAAATCTAACTTCAAGGA